>DASRUQ010000054.1:0-3791 GCA_035655355.1 Minisyncoccota bacterium | reverse complement strand
GTACCAGAAGATGGCTTTATGTCCAGTAAAACTTTTGGTTTAAGACTCATCCTCGCCTTTAGTGGCTTTAGCCGCTTCCCTTACGGCTTTCTTTTCCTCTGTTTCCACAACTACCTGATCAGGCGTTATTTCCGGTGCTGCTACCTCTTCCTCTTTCTCCAGTTCAGCAATACTCGCAATTACGGTTTCTGGGTCAACTTTAATGGTAAATTTACCGGTTATAGATAAATCTTTCACATAAATACTGTCGCCTACGGCTTTCAAAACAGAAATATCCACTACAATTTTCTTGGGTATGTCCGAGGGGTATGCCTCTACTTCAATCTCATCCATTGCCTCAATAAACACTCCCAGTCCGTCTTTAACAACTTGCGATTCCCCGACGAATTCCAAGGGCACTGCGGCTTCTATTTCTTCATCCATTCTGACTTCATAAAAATCAACGGATTCTATATCCCCACTCACAGGATGGAACTGCACATCCTGAATTAAAACCGGCTTTACCGAACCATCAATTGTTACATTTATAACGGTATTTTCTCCGGCTTCTTTATAAATTTTTTCAAACTCCCTCGTGTTTATAGACAAATGTGAATTAGCCACCCCATGTCCGTAAAGCTCGGCCGGTAATAAGCCCTGTTTCCGCAGAGATTGAACTTTCTTACCGAGCAAGTCTCGTTTTTCTACCTTAAGTTCCATATAGGGCGATTATAAGGGCTTTCTAGGATAATTTCAACCTTATATTGAATGTTGAGCCATTTCCCTCTCCGGGGCTCTCGGCCCATATCTCGCCACTGTGAGCTTTCATAATTTCCTTGGCGATATATAGACCCAAGCCCGTACCCTGAATCTCTTTAGCTGCTTTAGAGTCTCTGGTCCACTGTTCGAATAGTCTTGGCAATAATTCTTTCGATATGCCCCTGCCCGAATCGGAGACCGACACCAGCACCTGGTCGGCTGCCCTTTCCATACTTACCCTTATCCAACCCTTCTCCGTATATTTCAAAGCATTATCTATTAAGTTCTGTATAACCTGCCTTAGTTTCTCCTCGTCTGCTTTAACGAGCCATTTTTCATCCGGCAAACTGGTTCTCAGCTCCAATCCACGCCTGTCGGCAATGGACTTAAGTTCGGTGGAGACCGATTTTACCAAAGTGACTATATCCAAATCGGCAAACTTATAATCCATTCGCCCGTCTTCAAGTTTTCTAAGGTCCAAAATATTATTAACCAGACTCACCATTCTGTCCGAGGTCTCAACAATCCTTTTGGATACGTCTTTAATCTTATCGGAAACAGCGCCGTAGGTGCCATCGGCAATAAGACTGGCGTAACCCTTAACTATAGTAATAGGTGTCTTAACTTGATGAGAGGCAAAAGAAAGGAATTGTGATTTTAACGCATCCAACTTTACCAGCCTATCGTTAGCCGCCTCAAGGTCGCCTGTTAATTTCTCCAGTTTTTTACGCTGTTCCACCTCTACAAATACGCTGCGTATCAAAAGAGTGCCGAAGAAAATAATTAATACCAGAAGCACTACATTTAATAAAACTTCTCTTAGGCTTTCGGCCAAAAGCAGCTGGATAAGCAAGAATATCCAGGTCACAAATGTTAGTACCTCGGCGGCAATTATTTTGGCATCGAAAAGTTTGTGTTTCAGGATGGCGTAAGCCGAGAAAGCCACAAAAAATATTGAACTTTGGGCGTCGTAAGGCGCTACGGGAACTATATTAAAAAACGGCAGAATGAAGTTGACTAAGATGGACGTGCAGCCAAAAAGCAGTGAGCCTATTAGAATATACTTTAGTTGCGTTTTTCTTACATCGTTATACTTCCTTAACCCGCTTACAATCTCGTAAATTAATACCGCGTAAAACACCATTATAAAAACGCTGTAGTAGTCAAAAAGGTAACCCGTAGTCAGAATCGGCGTAACCTGAGAGTTGATATGTAGGCCCTGCATGGTTGACGTGGGCGCAATCTCGGAGCTCACGCGTAAGCCTTTTATAATCAGTCCGTCGATATAGGGCAAGAGGACGACTACCATGCCGATAGCCGATAAAATGATTACCTTAATAGAAGTAAACCGCTTTTCTAAAAGAGGAAAAATCCAAAGAAAAGCGGCGGGAATCATAGCTGCTCCCAATGCGTATTGTGTTTTTATGATAAACAAACTCGGCTCTATCCAAAATATAAAGTTAGAAAACGCCCAGGCAGCCGTTATAAAAGAGAAAATCGCGAAAGAAATATGGGCTCGTTTTTTGGGATCGCTAAGAAGAACCAGGGATCCCAGAATTAAATTGGCGATAACGGTGACTAAGGTTAATGTATTCCCTATATTGGACGTCATAATTTAAATTCTTCTTTTACTTTTCCGAAAGCATGAAGCAATGCGTCTAAATGTTCTTTCTTGTGCGTAGCCATCGGGGTAATCCTAATCCTACTCTCACCTTTAGGCACGGCTGGCCATCTAAAACTGGGTGAATATATACCGTATTCCAAAAGTCTCTCCGCCAACTTAATTGATTTTGATTCCTCGCCTATAAAAACAGGCGTAACCGGCACCTCGCCACTGCCCACAATCTTGAAGCCTAAAGTAGTAAAGCTCTTTCTTAAATAGTCCGCATTAGCGGAAAGTTGCGACCTTAGTTTTGTGCCCTCTTCCGACCGACAAATTCTAATCGACTCTATTAATCCTCCAGCCAGTACTCCGGATAAAGCAGAAGAGAGAATATTCGGTCTTGAGCCTACTCTAAGGTATTCAACCAATTTTTTGCTCGCGGCGAGAAACCCACCCATTCCACCTAAAGCCTTATCAAAAGAACCCATAACAATGTCTACCTGACCGCGTAATCCAAAGTGTTCTACAGCTCCACCTCCGGTTTTCCCAACTGCCCCCACGCCATGAGCGTCATCAACCATTAAGACCGCATTATATTTCTTTGCCAACTCTATAATCTCCGGTAAAGGGGCAAATTCTCCCCAAGGACTAAAGACTCCTTCGGTAACTATCATCTTATGCCGCTTCTTGGATGTTCTCTTAAGTTTAGCCTCCAAGTCGTTTAAGTTATTGTGACGAAAAACAACCTTTTCGGCATAACTTAACCTACAACCGTCCACTATTGAGCCGTGATTAAATTCGTCACTAAAAATAACGCCCTCACCTTTTCTATACGGGAATATACCTATTACAGGATCCATTATTGCCTTGAAAACCCCCACATTAGCCATGTAGCCGGTAGGAAGGGTAACCGCGTCCTCTGCTCCCACAAGTTCAGCCGTCTTCCTGTCCAGCTCATCTAAAATATCTATATTGCCGCACAAGAATCTTGAGCCCCCCGGACCAATACCGTGTTTCTCGAGCGCCTCTTTGGCTTGGGCTACAACTTTCGGATGTAAGGCAAGTCCCAGATAATTATTAGAACTAAACATAAGGACTTTTTTGCCGTTTATAATAACCTCCGGCTCCGTGCCCGCGGTTTCTATCTTATGAAAAGTTGGCGCTATCCCCTCTTTCTCCAAGAAATCGGTAAATTCGAAAAGGCGCTGCATCTTATAATCTTCCCCTTTGACCTGAGTTGCCAGCAGCTTAAATATGTCCTTAACCCTGCTCATATCAGTTAATTTTAATTATACCAGCTTTTATGGCTTCTCCCTCACCCTCACCTCAGTCGCTTTAAGGAGGATACTAACTGACTTGGAAATTTCTTCTGTTGACTGACTCATCCTGTTGAATACCTCCGATGTATCCTTTTCTAAATCTTTTTTGGATTTAAGACTGGACAAATATC
>DASRUQ010000053.1:0-5515 GCA_035655355.1 Minisyncoccota bacterium | reverse complement strand
GCGGAAAGACAGGCGATGACCGTGGCGGGTGTTCCGCCCAAGTACTCCGGCAGATGCAGTAATTTAAGCCAGGAAGAAGTGGCTGATAAAATAGCCAAAAACTCTCCGCATGTTTTAAGATTCCGTGTAGTCTCTAAAATTATTACAGTAAAAGATATGATCAGAGGCTTGGTAAAGTTTGATACCGGGCTGATGGGGGATTTAATAGTAGCTAAAGATTTAAACCAACCTCTCTATAATTTCACGGTAGTGGTGGATGACGCCGTGATGGATATTACGCATGTTATCCGGGGCGAAGATCATCTCTCCAACACTCCGAAACAAATTTTGATTGCCGAGGCGCTTGGCTTTGACAGTCCCGAGTTTGCCCATCTGCCAATGATTCTTAATCCCGACAGAAGCAAAATGTCCAAGAGATTTTCCGACACTTCTCTAACGGACTACATTAACCAGGGCTATCTTAAAGAGGCGGTGATTAATTTTCTGGCATATCTCGGGTGGCATCCTAAAGAAGATAAGGAGGTAATGACTATTAATGAACTGGTAGAAGAGTTTGACCTGAAGCGAATCCAGAAAGGGGGAGCGGTTTTCAACTCCGAAAAATTAGACTGGCTTAACAGCTACTATCTGGGCAAGCTTACTAACAAAGAGTTTGTAGATTTTTCCAAGAAGTTTTTGCCGGAGGAGTGGAAACTGACCGAGGCTATGGCGGTTTCGGTGCGGGCCAGAACGAAAAAGATAGCCGATCTCCGTGAACTGGTGGATTTCTATTTTGAGCTGCCTGGTTACGAGGCGGAACTTCTTCGATGGAAAGAGATGGAAGCGGCGCAAGTTGTTCACAATCTTAATGAAGTGAAGAGCGCCTTAATGGATATAACAGATGGCGATTTTAAGGCGTTAAAACTTGAGGCAATGCTGAATTCAGTGATAGACCAGACTAAAAGAGGAGAGTTCTTCTGGCCCTTGAGGGTCGCGCTTTCCGGTAAAAAGACTTCTCCCGGCCCTTTTGAGATAATGGAAGCCCTAAGTAAAGCCGAGTCGTTAAGGAGGATAGATATAGCTTTAAATAAATGCGGAAAATAATACCCATCCTTCTGATTTTGGCCTTCAGCATTGGCTCTTTGGGCACCGCGGGCGCTGTTACCGCCAATGAACTCCAATCTCAGATAGACCAGAAAAATAAAGACCTTCAAGTTGTTAACGACCAAATAAAGGCCGCCCAGCTTCAGCTGGATCTGGTAGAGTCGGATAAGAAAACGCTTAGCGGTGATATTAAATCCCTGAACACGACTATCAGTCAGCTAAATCTGAAGATTAAATCCAGCGAAGTTAAAATTGACCAGCTGAATCTTCAATTACAGCTCCTGCAGAGCAAGAAGGCAGATACAGTTGTCAGTATAGCTTCTCAAAAAGACGCGATAGCCAGACTTATCGCCGAGATAGACCAGAACGACAACGAAAGCATTTTCCACATGCTCCTTAAAGGTAATACCTTGGCTGATAGTTTGCTGGAGATGCAAAGCGTGCAAGATCTACAGAATAATCTTTCTGTCAGCGTAGTGAGCCTGACTAAGCTCAATGAAGATTTAGGCAACAACATTAAAGATACTTCGGCCACCCAAGATAGTTTGGAGGTGGAAAGTCAGGGTTTGAAAGACAGAAAGAGTATTGCCAGTGAGACTAAATCACAGAAGGATGTTTTACTTGTTTCCACAAAAAATAAAGAGAGTAATTATCAGAAACAGCTTACCGAACTCAAAAAACTGCAGGATAAAATAGATGCTGAAATTGAAGCGATAGGCGTGCAGCTTAGAAAAGATATAGACCCAAGCCTGCTGCCTACCGCCAATACATCGGTTCTCGCTAATCCTGTGCCGAAAGGAATTTTAACCCAGGGTTACGGACGAACGGATTTCGCCATCAAAACTTATAACAGTCAATGGCATAATGGCATTGATATTGGAGCGCCTGTCGGCACCGAAGTATACGCGCCCGCTGACGGGACCGTAATTAATGTCGGGAATCAAGACCGTTTTTGCCCCCGGGCCGCTTACGGGAAATTCATAGAAATAAAACATGATAACGGCCTGGCGACTCTTTACGGGCATCTGTCACTCCAGGTAGTTTCAATCGGTCAAAAAGTTACGCGCGGGCAGCTTATCGGTTATGTCGGAAAAACAGGCTGGGCGACCGGTCCTCACACCCATTTTGTTGTTTTCGCCTCTCAGACCCTGACACCGGCGCGCCCTGGATATCCGGAGGGAACGAAGCCGTCCAGCTGCGGTCCGATGCCGGTTGGCGGAGATCTTAATCCGTTACTCTTCACTTCCGTCAAATGATTCCTGTTGGTGAAAAAAGTTTTTGGAACAAAGAAATTTATTCCCATCCTTCCTTTTTACAAAGCTGGCAGTGGGGCGAACTTCAAGAGAAAATAAAGCGGCGTATTTTTCGCTTTAATGTTTCCGGGCTTTTAGCTTCGGCTATAGAACAAAAATTGCCGCTCGGTAAAACCTATCTTTATGTTCCTCACGGGCCAGTCATACGGGAAGCAACGGCTGATTCCTGGACTAATTTCATAAAAGCCGCCGGGGATTCGGGGAATTCCAAGAAACCAATTTTTTTGAGGGTTGAACCATTGAGCCGAGAATTTCGCGGGAAACCAATCCAAAGTGTTTTAAAAGAAGCCGGCTTCCGCCCGACAAAGCCGGTTCAGCCCAAAACTACTTTGGTTATAGATTTGCGCCGGGACGAAAAAGATATTCTTGAGGCAATGGAACACGATACACGCTATTCCATTCGCACAGCCGAAAAGAGGGGAGTTGAAACGGAGTTTTTTGGCGGAAAAGATAAAGAAAAAATTTTCAACGTTTTTTGGGAAATATTCTCGGAAACAAACCAGCGGCACGGCTTAAAAGCTTATCCAAGAGCTTATTACGAGGAAGTTGCCCGCCTAGAAGGAGAGTGTTCGTCAAAAATAGCTATCGCTAAAGCCGAGGGCAAAGCAGTCAGTAGCGCCATATTTGTTTACTTCGGCGAGCGAGTTTTCTATCTTTTCGCCGGTTCCCTGGCCGGCTACGGCAAATTTAACGCGCCGACTTATCTGCTTTGGCAAGCAATGCTGAACGCGAAAAAATCCGGTTATCGTTATTTTGATTTCTGGGGCATAAGCCATGAGAACAAGAATTGGGAAAAAATAACCGCCTTCAAAAAAAGTTTTGGCGGCGAAGAAATAGACTCCGCCGGTTCCTGGGACTATGTCTTTAACAAACCGTTTTATCTCATTTACAACCTGGCCAAAAGGCTTATAATTTAATCAAATGAACTTTAGTGAACCTATAGCCTATATTATCAGCCAGCTTACCATTATCGGGCAGGCCTTAGTCACGATAGTTAAAGTTATTATAAATATAGCTGTAGTTATTTTTGAGTTTGTATCACAATTGCTGAAACTAGTCCCAAATTAGTAGGACATACACAAACGCCGCATTTCGGTGTCGCGCTACACAAAATCTCGCTCAATGTACTTACAACAGTACATTTCACTCCATTTTGCTTGTGCTCCTAGAACTGCATCTGTTTGTGTAAGTCCCATAACATTATTCAATTAGTTTAGACTTGGGTTGCTTAACCGTTAAAAGTGAGCTACAATAGGGTCAAATAAACCTCTAATATAGATGAAATCAGAAACTTCTGAAAAAAAGAAGAGGAATGTTGGCGGTCACGTCCATTATGGAATTCAGAAAACAGCTCTGGATGTTACTAAATGGGTAGGCTCGCCATTTTCTATAGTTATTCACTCCATTATTTTCGTGGGAGTTTTTTGGGCGTCTTTTGGCGGTTTGATTCCTCTGGACAGAATGCTTTTGGTTTTGACTACAGTCGTTTCGCTGGAATCAATATACCTGTCTATTCTTATCCAAATGACCATCAACTACACTACTCAATCCGTGGAGGAAGTGGCCGAAGACATTGAGGAAATTCAGGAAGACTTGGATGAAATTCAGGAAGATGTGGATGAAATCCAGGAGGATGTAGACGAACTCCAGGAAGACGTGGAAGAAATCAGCGAGGAAGAAAAGGGAGAAGAGCTGAGAGATAAAGAGCAGAAAGACGCTTTAGCCGACATCCATTCTGACCTGAAAAAACTCGTTGAAAATATAGACAAGTTTAAGAGCGGCGGCGGCCAATAAGTTCTTACTTTATTTTAGCTAGGATAATTATCAGAGTTACCAGGAAAGATACCAGCCAGCCGAGCGTGGAGAAGAATAAGGTGAAAGCTTCTTTCTTATGCCCTTCAAGGTAGAGGTAAACTGGCTTACCCAGGACCAAGAGGCTAGTGACGCAGGCAGAAACTATAAAGAGGAGTAAAGCAAAGATGGGCATGAGAAAGTTGTCGTCTTTACCGAAGATATACTGGGAATTAAAGCCCAGTAAGGCCACTCCGGAGACGTAGAGTAGAACCCCAAGGGCGCTAAGGAAACTTTTTAGGAAAATGCTTTGTGTTTTCATATTCTACCAGATGCCTATAAAATTGGGAGTGGTATGACAGGGAGATTAATTTACTTTCCGAGCATCGTTTCGTTTTTTCCGAGAGTAAGGTTGGAGTCGTCTACTGCCTCACTAATTAAGGCCCGACGTGCTTCAGTCATGTTATCGTAGCAGCCCAATACAATTTCCCTGCCTTTGTCCCGGATCGGCATGGCAGAAAGGAATATCCAGAGAGGACCGATATGATGCTTAGTCCGTGGTACTAGTTCCCATGACGTCCAGCCGTTTTCTGTGGGACAGCTCTTCATCGTTTCCCACTCGTATTTCTGTAGTTGCCAGCGAAGCAAATCGCCGTGGAGGGTACGAATAACACAAAAATGTTCCGTTCCTGTCCAGCGTATGAATACTTCCCAGCCGGTCCAGGCTTCTCTGTATTGAACCTCTCCTCGCCAAAGGGCAGACACTTCTTTGATTTTGCAGTTTCCTTGTCTTCTCTCACTCGCTTCGGAATTGCGGGTTTGTTTGGGGTCCCAATATATCGTATGTTCTGGCGGGATTTCCTGTGGAGGAGTTGGCTTTTCAACTGTCTGATCAATGGATTCTCGGAAATCATCAGGAGATAAATACTTTAGAACTTTCGGCTCCCTTTTCTTACTCTTAAATGATTTTTTGACCTTGGCCATACCTCTTTAGTATATCACTTTATGAAGCGGGGAGTAATATAATAGGAGAGATGGACCTGACTCCTAGAGAACTATGTAACTAATCATCTTCATCTAAGTCAACCCCGTTTTCTTCCGCTATCCTATTTGCTTTCTTTAGCGCTTCGTTGATTTCGTTTACTGCTACTGAAGCTAAATAGTCTTCAACTGGAACTTCCTTGAGTTTGCGTATATCCTTTTCAATCTTTAATAATAGACCGATAATGATAGCAAAACCTATAAATACAAGTGGGGCTGTCATACGTCGTTACTGTAACAAAAATTATGTCGTTAGGGAATAGGTGTAGAAAAACATCTTGCGAAAT
>DASRUQ010000052.1:0-4181 GCA_035655355.1 Minisyncoccota bacterium | reverse complement strand
TTAAAACTTCTCCGGTTTTGGGATTGATGGCTAGGCCCACACCAGAAGTTTTTCCAAGAGAATTGAGGTCTCTCAACATACTTTTGTAAAAGTATTCCTGCAGATCAGAATCTATAGTTGTTCTAAGCTCGTCCCCCTGCTTCGGTTCACTAACCACTTCGGTGCCTTGAGCTTCTCCTAAAGCATTTTTATGAGTAATCGTTTGGCCGTCTTGCCCCTTTAAAACGTCGTCGTAATACGCCTCCAGGCCAGTTCTGCCCTTAAAAGAATTATCTACATCACTAAACCCCACAAACCCGAGAACATGAGACAGGGAAACGCTGGTGTATTGTCTTTTATAACCATTGGCAACATAGATGGATTGGAGGCCGAGACTTTTCAAATCTATAGCAGCTTTAGTGCCTATATCTCGGCTCAAAAGAATATCGGGATAGATTTCAATATTAGTTTTAGAAATTAATTTAAAGACATCTTCACGCTGCAAGCCTAAAAGAGCCGCAGAAGCGTCAAGAACCTTATCTTCTTCGCCGTTCTTTATCATAACCGGTATCTGGAGCCTGGCATTAAAAACCGGTTTGTTAGTGACAAGTTCTTTGCCATAACGGTCGGTAATAAGTCCTCTCGGGGCTACAGTCAGTGTTTCCTGATTGACGTTCCCTGAGGCCAACGTTAAATAATGCCCATAATCCAAACCCCCTAAAATTAAAACCCTCACCCCAGCGCCTCCAATTAAAAGACCAGCTACTAATAAAACGGCTGTGAAAACATAGCTTTTGAGGGGAATTTCTTTCAGGCCGAATTCTTTGGTGATGCTATCGGAGACAGCTTCATCAAAATCAACTATTTTGCGATTTATCTTTCTTGCCATAGTCTCTGTGTCCCAAAGAATAAGAGAAATAGGGCTAAGTTGTAAAATGCCTCCAGAGTAAAAACAGCGGGATTAAAGTAGACTAAATTAATGGCTAAAGTTGAGATTAAAAGAGCTAAAACAGCATTAGTTAATTTATGGAACGGGAACCTATCTACCGCTCCTATGCTTAATAGAGATGTGATAATAAAAACGGCATTTTGGAGATCAAAGCCGCTGCCGAATTTTAAGATAACAGCTGAGATAAAGATTAAAAGCGCCCGCTCCGTCCAATTGGTATAAATCAAGGAGAGAACTATAAGCAAGACGAGCGCTATATCCGGTTTTATACCTCCTATAAAACTATAACTGGAAAGCTGGAAGAGAGAAGTAATAGTGACAAGAAAAACGCTAACGGTAAATCGAAACATCTCGTAATGAGCTTAGTTCTACCCCTAGTTCAACTTTCGCCTGCTTAAAGGGGGCTCCTTGAACTTGAGTAATATTTCTAACGGTACCGATAAAAAGCCCGTAAGGTAAATCTGGGCTGGCGGTTATTATTTCGTCTCCCTCTCTAATGTCGGCATCGGTTTTAATAAGATCCACGATTGGGTTCAAGCCACCTTTAAAGAGCCCGTCAACCTCTTTAGTCCCAATCCTGACCGCTACCTGATAACTGGGATCGTAAACAGTTTTGACGATGCTCGTGGAACTATTAACCTGCACGACTTTGCCTATAAAAACTTTAGAGCCAAAAGTGATTACAGCCCCCGATTGAACGCCATCGCTCTCCCCGGCCGCGATGCTGATATCCCTCATACCGTTAAAGGGGTAAGTTGAATAAACTTTTATGCTGTTACTCCCCCCTTTAACAGATCCAATAATTTCAGCTTTCAAGGATTCGTTTTCTTTCGTAAGTTCGTAAACCTGCAATTTAAGATTCTCTCCCGGGATAAGAACAGTTAAAATATCTCCCCAAGCTGAACTGCTTTTAAACTTCAGATCTGTGAAGTGGCCATAAGCAAAAAGAGCGAAAGTCAGAGAAAGCAGAATAGTAGCGTAAAGATACCTCATAAGTTAACTGGTTTGGGCTTTTCTTGGTTGGAAAGTATCGGCTGGTATTTGGGAAGATTTTCTATAATGATGCCCAGCCCCCTGACGACGCAGGTTAACGGGTCATCCACCACGGCTGTTTTTACGGTAATCTCCCTTTCGATATATTTATCCAAACCCTTTAATAAGCTGCCACCGCCGGAAAGATAAATGCCTTTCTCCAGAATATCCCCAACCAGTTCCGGAGGAGCCTCTTCTATGACCAATTTAACCTCTTCGGCTAAAATCTTAAGAGACCTGGAGATAGCGGCCCTGATTTGGGTACCTTTAACAATAATTTCTTTAGGCAGACCGCTCGTGATATCTCGGCCGCGGACCGCCATTTCCATTTTTTCATCCAGGCTGATAGCTGAACCTATATTAACTTTGAGATTTTCGGCGGTTGGCTCACCTATGAGAAGTTTAAATTCTTCTCTAATAAACCTCATAATGTCGTCGTTCAATCTCTGGCCCGCTACTTTGAGGCTTTTGGAAACAACTGTTCCTCCTACGGAAATAATGGCAATTTCTGAAGTACCGCCGCCGATGTTGATAACCATGTTCGCTGTCGCTTCCTCCATCGGCAGCCGGGCGCCTACCGCCGCCGCTATTGGCTCTTCTACCAAAAGCACCTTAGAAACTCCGACTGAAATAACGGCGTCTTCCACGGACTTTCTTTCTACTTCGGTCAGGTTAGCCGGAACGCTGATGGCCGCCAGATGGTACCTGGGCATAAACCCGTCGGCGTTGGCCTTACTTAAAAAGTATTTGAGTATCTCCTGCGTGGTTTCAAAATCCGAAATAACACCAGCCATGAGCGGTTTAATGAGGCTAATGTGAGACGGGGTTCTGTCCAACATTTTTTTCGCCTCGTGGCCGATGGCTAAAATTTGATTAGTGCGGTTATTAACCGCAACAAGAGTTGGCTCGTTAACCACTATCCCCTGTCCCTGAAGATAAACCAGAGAATTAGCCGTACCTAAATCTATGCCAACGTTTTTATAAAATCTGTCTAAGAGTCCCATAGCTTACTAATTTAACTTTTTTATCATTTCTTTTTTTAACCTCAATCTTGTCGCCGTTTCTCTCACCTACCACCAAACGGTAAGGTATACCCAGTAAATCCGCATCGGCGAACTTTTCTCCCGCCGAAACAATCCGTTCATCATAAAGAACTTCTACCCCCTGCGCAAGGAGATCTTTATATACTTTATCCGCCAGCTTGCCGACCTTAGACTTCGGGTCAGTTAGTCTCAAAAGATGAACTTTAAAAGGAGCCACGCTTTCCGGCCAAATGATGCCTTTGTCGTCATGGTACTTTTCTACTATCGCCCCCATTAGCCTAGTGATACCTATACCGTAGCAACCCATAATGGGATATTTCCTTTCGTTTTTACTATCCGTAAAGGTTAAACCGAAATCCTTACCATATTTTTGGCCTAAATCAAAAACATTGCCAACTTCTGAGGCTTTAGCTTGGTGCAGAGTACCCCGGCTGCATTTAGGGCAGGTTCCCCCCAAACTAACTTTAGCTATTTCGGAATTAACGCAAAATTCGCATTTATCGCAGTATAAAATATCATCTTCTCCAGCCTCGGTGAGAACCATAAATTCATAAGAGATTTTCTCACTAAAACTGCCACCGGAAGCTTCGGTTACTTTAGCGGTGAGTCCCAAACGTTTATAAATCTTAAGGTAGGATTTCTTAATTTTGGCGTAGAATTTATTAAAATCTTCCTGAGTTTCGTGGAAACTGTACATATCTTTCATCAGAAACTCCCTGCCCCGCAGGATGCCAGACTTAGCCCGAAGTTCATCGCGAAACTTCCAGTGAATCTGGTAGACAGCCAGAGGCAAGTCTTTGTAAGTGGTAGCATATTTTAAAACCAACGGAGTCACTACTTCTTCTTCACTCTGGCCCAGGGCATACTCTTTTTCGGTTCGACTAGGAACCTTGAAGAGAACGTCTATGCTATTCCAACCCCCGGTAGTTTCCCAGAGGGCTTTAGGATGAAGCATAGACATTAATATTTCCTGCCCGCCCACGGCGTCCATTTCCTCCCGAACTACCGCTTCAATTTTCCTTAAGACACGGAGCCCTAGGGGCAGAAAAGAATAAGATCCGGCCATAGTTTTATTTATAAAACCAGCTCGGATAAGAAATTTAGCGTTAACCGACTCTTCGTCTTTGGGGGCGTCTCGGAGGGTTTTAACAAATAATTTACTTTGTTTCATAAGTTTA
>DASRUQ010000051.1:0-9067 GCA_035655355.1 Minisyncoccota bacterium | reverse complement strand
CCCAAGCTGCCTTAACCGGCCAAGTCGCATACTTCATCGGCACCAACCAGATTACCGGCTCCAACGACTTCTTCTGGAATGATTCCACCAAGAAGCTGGGGATTGGGACCAACAATCCTGGCTCTACCCTTGATGTCAAAGGAGCCCTAAGGCTTTCCGGTTCAACCTCGGGATATGTCGGACTTTCTCCTGCTGCCGCAGCCGGTTCAACTACCTACACTTTGCCTAGCGCGGATGGAACGAACGGACAATTCCTTTCCACTAACGGAGTAGGGGTATTGAGTTGGGCGGCGGTGGGGGGCGGTAATCCGCCCGGGTCAATCATGCAGTATGCCGGCTCATCCGCTCCGGCAGGATATCTGCTTGCCAACGGTGCGGCTGTTTCCAGAGCAACTTACGCGATTCTTTTCGGGGCAATAGGCACTACTTATGGCGCTGGAGACGGCTCTACGACATTCAATCTTCCTAATCTAAAAGGAAGAGTTGCCGTAGGCCTTGATGCGGTCCAGACTGAGTTCGATGCGCTTGGTGAAACCGGCGGAGAAAAAACACACACCCTTACAACAAACGAGATGCCGGCACACACTCACGAGCTCACTAATCGTGGAACAAATACTCCAGGCGGAAGCAAAACTTATAAAACTGATACAGCCCAGACTGCGACTGGTAATGACATAACAACTTCAATTGGAGGCGGAGCAGCCCATAATGTTCTAGATCCCTACATAACCCTTAACTATATTATTAAGATTTAATCTAAAGAAAAGCGGCTTCTATACAGGCCGCTTTTTGTGTTAATATGAGCTCATACTTACCTAATAATATGCTCTTAAAGAGGCTTGAAGTTCAAGGATTTAAATCGTTTGCTGACAAAATAAATATAGAGTTGGAGCAGGACATAACTGCTGTGGTTGGTCCTAACGGTTCCGGTAAATCCAATATTACGGATGCTATCCGCTGGCTTTTAGGTGAAAGGGAGGCCAGAAACTTGAGAGGAGCCAAGTCCGAAGATCTGATTTTCGCGGGCACCAAAGATAGGTCTCGCCTGGGCCAGGCGCAGGCTACGCTTTATTTTGATAATTCCTCGGGATTTTTCCCCGTTGATTACAAAGAAATATCAATTTCGCGAAAAGTTTCCCGTGACGGTGAGTCACAAATTTTTCTTAATAAGTCGGAAGTGAGGCTTAAAGATATTATTGATTTTTTCGCCAGAGCCAGAATGGGCGCCAGAGGTTTAACTATCGTTAGCCAGGGGGAGAGCGATGTATTTATTAACTCCACTCCGATGGAACGCAGGGAAATGATAGAAGAAATCCTTGGTCTTAAAGAATACCAGCTTAAGAAAGCCGAAAGTTTGCGCAGATTAAAAGCTACTCTTATTAATCTGGATAAGGCTAAGGCTTTGATGGAAGAACTCTTGCCGCTTCTCAGGGTTCTGAAAAAACAAGTTACCAAATACGAAGGTAGGGCCGGCATTGCGAGCGAGCTCCGTGAACTGGAAAATAATTTCTACGGCGGCAAGCTCAGAACTTTAAAAATATCTTTCGCTCAAATTAAGCCAGCCATTGAACGCCTAGGAGAGAAAATTGAAGTCGCGGAAAATGATGTTAAGCATCTTGAGCAAGGCCTTCTGAAGATTAAATCCTCCGAACCGGAAACTAATAAGAGTATCTCGGAAGTCCAGGATAAGAGGAAGAAGCTTCTGGATAAAAAGTTTACCATTCAGAAAACCCTTAGCAGGATTGAAGCTAAGCTGGAGTTCGCTACTACTCCGGAGAAAATAGAGGAAGCTAGGCTTATAGAGGCTCTAAATGATATTAAGAACATCTCGGCTGAATATTCCCTTAAAGAAACCGTGGCTGAGTTAAAGCAAGCCCTCTCTCAAATAATGTCTTTAGTGGAAAATCTTTTTGGCAAGAAAGGTTATATTTCCGCCGATATGGAAAAAGAAAAGGCAAATGTTCTATCAGAGCTGGAGGCAGTGGATGAGGAGATAAAACAATTGGAATCGGCCGAGAGAGAATTCACCGAGAGTATGAAGGGTTTTAACGAGAATTTCAGAAAAGCTTTTATGGAGTTTGAAGCCTCCAGATCGGCTCTCGTTAAACTTCAAGAAGAAAAAAACAAAATTGGTTTTGAGAAAGAAAGAATTGATTTACGCGTTAAGGATTTAGGAGAGCAAATTCGGGAGGCAGGTCGTGATATCAAAGAATTTGAGTCCTGGACGGGAAAAGAGGTCTCCAGTGAAGAAGAGGCATCAAGAAGAATGTTCCGTCTCCGCGGTGAGCTGGCTGCTATAGGAGACATAGATGAAAATATTATTAAGGAATATAAGGAGACCGAAGGCAGGAGCACTTTTTTAACGGCTCAAGTAGCAGATCTGGAAAAGGCTATCAGCGATTTACAAAATCTTATCCAAGATCTGGATTATAAAATACAGCACGAATTTATTACCGCTATCCACAAAATTAACGAAGAGCTGAGCAGATATATGGATCTTCTATTTGGTGGCGGCAAAGCCAAGTTAATAGTTGAAGAAAAGAAAACTAAGCCCGTTGTTGAGGAAACTGGAGAAGTTCAACAAACAGCTAATCCTAAGACAGAAGGCGAGGAAGCCGAAGCAGTACCGCTCCCCGAAGGAGTTTATATTGACGTTTCTTTGCCCAGGAAACGAATCAAAGGTTTAGAAGTTCTCTCCGGCGGAGAGAGAGCTCTTGTGTCGGTGGCGGTACTTTTTGCCCTTATCTCAGTTTCACCTCCGCCCTTCCTAGTTCTGGACGAAGTTGACGCTCCACTTGATGAAAGAAATGCCAGGCGCTTCGGTGAGCTTTTAAAAGAATTCTCTAAGAAGACTCAGTTTATTATTGTGACTCATAACCGGGCCACTATGGAGGCCGCTAGCGTCCTTTACGGTGTCACTATGTCTGCCGACGGAACTTCTAAGGTCCTCTCGGTAAAACTTGGTTGACCCCCACACCATAACGATAATCGCTACTATCTTACGCCTTTGGCGTTAATTTTCGTTTGGTGTGGGGGTTGACATTTCGCTGATTTTATTGTAATGTAGGCTTACACTTCAGTCGTTAGTCGGCGATCTGAGGCAATTATCCTTAATCCAAGGATTTTGCTTCAGGCGCCACCAGCGTCAGAAGCAGTCCTTTTACAAATTTTATGAAACGGATTTATATCCTGTTTCTAGCGATTACCTTCCTTATGGTTCCGGTTGCCGGTGTTCACGCGCAACAAGAGAATCAGTTCACGAAAGGTTATGTGGAGGTGATAGACGGTTGTAAGATTGTGCTGAATGGCTGTCTGAATATTCGTTCGGGGCCCGGCATCGGTTATTCAAGAGTTCATGTCCTCCGGATAGGAGCTGTGCTTTATGTGGATAAGTCGGTTACCGATGATACAGACCGAGTCTGGTATCGGGTCGTACCCACACCTGGCTCTCATCCGGAACGCGTTACTACCGAATGGTACATAGCTGCGGAATTCGTTGTACCGGTCACCGTCCCGCCGGAGCCCGCCAAAGATCCCAGCAAGAAAATTGTTGTGGATCTCTCGGACCAAACACTTACTGCTTATCAAGGTGACAAAATCTTCATGAAAGTGAGTGTTTCAACCGGTAGAGCTGCCACACCAACCTTTCCTGGAAGGTTTACAATTCTTTGGAAGACTCCTTCGCGTTACATGCAGGGACCTATTCCCGGGGCCGCCGACATCAGTGGCAAACTGCTGACTGATGTCTATGACCTTCCGGGGGTTCCCTGGGACATGTATTTCACTGTTGGAGGCGCGGCCTTCCACGGAACTTATTGGCATAACGACTTCGGGAAGAAGCATTCTCATGGATGCGTTAACCTGACTGTCAAAGATTCCTATAAGCTCTATGGTTGGGCTGCCGTTGGCACGAGGGTAATCGTTCAGCCGTAAGGCTAAAAAAAGGCGCGGAATTGACTCCGCGCCTTTTCTATATTATGATTTTTGGAATTATGTTAGCTATTAAATTAAAAAGTGTAGGCAAGAAACACCAGCGCTCTTTTCGCGTGGTTGTACAAGAAAAGAAATCCAAGCTTAAGGGAGAGTTTATGGAAGATTTGGGATGGTATAACGCCCACGACAATAAGTTTGATGTGAAAAGCGAGCGTGTGTTATATTGGTTAGGAGTCGGAGCTCAGCCGACTAAAACAGTCTCTGACGTAATCAGAAAAGCCAAAATAGAGACGAAAAGGTCGAAATAATTTAGTTTTTAAAAACGAAAAATAAGATGTCAGAATTCAGTGATCAGAACTTTCTGGAATTCCTGGTTAAGGCCATCGTGGATCATCCCGATGAAGTTAAGATAGAAAGGAAAGTTGACGAGATGGGAGTTTTACTTCTTTTGAAGGTTAACTCCCAGGACATGGGCCAGATAATCGGACGTGACGGCAATACCGCTAAAGCTATCCGAGCCTTGCTTCGGATCGTAGGTATTAAGAACAATGCCCGTGTAAATCTTAAGATAGAAGAGCCAGAGGGCTCTGAGAGACAAAGTAAGCCAGTGGCTACTGCTGTTGATAAGGTTATTGGCGACATTAAGGATATGTAATCCAAAGGACTTACGTAAACAGCGCATTTCGTTGTCGCACCGCGTAAAATCTCACTCAATGTACTTAGTATCAGTACATTTCGTTCTGTTTTACTCGTGCTCCTAGAACTGCATATGTTTGCGTAAGCCCTGCTAATAATAAACAAGGCCCCCAAAAGTTCGGGGGTTTTGTTATAGTATGATTAAGCTAATGAAAAGATTTGAGATTATTACTGTTTTCCCCGACGCCTTCAAAGGCTATCTTAGCGGTTCCATTATCGGCCGGGCCATCAAGCGCGGCTTAATTCAAGTCGGTGTTACTAATATTCGCGATTACACCAAAAATAAACATCGTAAAGTTGACGACAGAGTTTATGGCGGGGGACCGGGCATGGTCCTGCACGCCGAGCCTATTCTGAAGGCTGTTGAAGTTAGCCAAAAGAAATTCAAAAAAGGTAAAACCAAATTAATCCTCTTTTCCGCTGCGGGTCGTGAGTTTACGGAAAGTTTGGCTGCCCGCTATGTCAAGAATTACGACAACTTTATTTTCATCTGCGGCCGTTACGAGGGAGTGGATGAAAGAGTAAAAAAGATTCTGCGCCCCGAAGAGATCTCCATTGGCCCTTACGTCTTAAGCGGAGGAGAATTGCCGGCCCTGGTTGTAACCGACGCGATTGCCAGGAAAGTCTCCGGGGTTCTGGGCAAAGAAGAATCGCTGGAGGAAAACCGCCTTGGTGTAGGTGTGCCAGCCTACACCAGACCGGAGGTTTTTAAATACAAAGGGAAATCGCGCAGGGTTCCTAAAGAGCTCATAAGTGGCAACCACAAGTCTATAGAGAGCTGGAGAGTCTCCCACAGAAAATCAGGTTAATTATTAGAAGGAGAGACTTGCCCAGTTAGATAGAAATATAATTTCTAACCGGCCTGCCTACCGGTAGGCAGGGCTTGAACATAAAAAGGTTTAGTTATATAGTAAACCCTAAGTGGAACCCCTAATTTAGTTTGCCTGTGGCGACTATTACTTAGGTTGTCCGCTCTTTATTCCGACTAGCGAGAGAGCCAAGTGGTCCGCGGGAAGCGAAACATTTGGGCCGAGCGATGTTGGAACTTATATTTTTATGAAAGAAACTCTAAATAACACTACAGCGGAAGAAACTCTTTCTGCCGTTACAAGCCCAACCCTCGAAGAGGAGGCTGTTTTAAAGACTATGATGGAGGCCGGTGTTTTTTACGGCTTAAACCGTTCTAAGACCAATCCTAAAGTTAAGCCGTATCTCGCCACCACCAAGTCCGGCGTGGAGATTATTAATCTTCTGGAAACTTTAAAGTCATTAAATGAAGCCGCGGCTGTTCTTAAGGAAAAAGTGGCTCACGGGGCCTTACCCTTAATTGTCGGAACTACTCCAGCCGTTAAAGCTATCGTCAAAGAAATGGCGCACCGTCTTAACTTGCCTTATACCACCGAGCGCTGGTTGGGCGGTACCTTAACTAATTTCAAGACGATTCTAGGGAGAGTCAACTATATGAAGAAGCTGGAGGGTGACCGATTGACCGGCAAGCTGGAAAAATACACCAAAAAGGAAAGGCTCAATATAGAGAGGGAAATGGCTAAACTCAATAGACTTTTTTCCGGTTTGGAACTTATGGAAAAACTCCCAGGCATCGCTATTATCTTTGATCTTAAAAGTCAGGAAGTAGTCGCGGCTGAAACTAAAAGAATGAAAATTCCTACTATCGCCATTTCCAACACTAATGGCGACCCGGATATAGTCCAGTACCCAATAATCTCTAATGACAAAAACCCGGCGAGCATAAGATTCATCGCCGAATATCTAACTAAGGCCATAGAGGAGGGTAAAGAAGAGGCTTTTAAGATTGCTAAGGAAAACGAAGCTAAAGCCGAAATAAAAACCGAAACTAAATAAGCAGCAATGGTACAAGCTAGCGACGTACAAAAACTAAGGGGAGAAACTGGCGCCGGAATTATGGAATGTAAAAAGGCTCTTTCCGAAGCTGATGGCGATTTTACTAAAGCTAAGGAAATAATCAAAGAAAGAGGATTGGCTAAAGCTGATACTAAGAGCGCTAGAGTCGCGGGGGCAGGCCGGATAGAGTCTTATGTCCATAACGACAGAGTAGGAGTGCTTCTGGAGATTCATTCCGAGACGGACTTTGTGGCCCGCTCCGAACCTTTTATGGAATTGGCTCACAATGTTGCCATGCAGATCGCGGCCATGGCTCCTGAGAGCGTTGAGTCCCTCCTCGCTCAGGAGTTCATTAAAGACTCAAAAACAACCGTTTCCGAGCTAATCAAAGGAGGTATCGCCAAGCTGGGGGAGAATATCCAAGTGATAAGGTTTACTAGGTACGAGATTTAATATGTACGACTTATTTATTCAAACAACCCTTATCGTCTCCTTGGGAGTCATGGTTTATCTCGTAGCCGCCGCCGCTCCCCGGATTCAGGATTCAGACGAGGCTTTAACGGAAACCAAATTCAAAGCTCGTTTCGGGGAAATAATTCCCCTAGACCGGCTTGATACTTGGTTGAATGCCGCTAAGGATAAAGGGTTCCGTAGGTTGAAGGTTATCGTGATGAAAGTTGATAACTTTATCAGCAAGCGGTTGAATAATAACGGAGACAAGATATAATGGTTCGTGATCGTTAAAAGAGGTTAGACTAGCGCGCAGGTGGCAGAGCGGTCAATTGCACCAGACTGTAAATCTGGCGCCCTACGGGCTACGGAGGTTCAAATCCTCCCCTGCGCACATCAGCGTGAGAGGCTCGCCAGAGTAGCTCAATGGCAGAGCAACTGTTTTGTAAACAGTAGGTTGGGGGTTCGATTCCTCTCTCTGGCTCCAGCAAGTCGGCTTACCAAGCCCAGGTAGCTCAGTGGTAGAGCAACTCCATGGTAAGGAGTAGGTCGGAAGTTCGATTCTTCTTCTGGGCTCACGAATTTTGTTTAAAAATCATTTGCTGGATTTTTAAGCACAAAATTCAGTGCCCCGCAGTATGCGGTGGCCGAATTTCAGATGTATTATGTCTATATATTGAAATCCAAAGTTACCGATAAATATTAAGTCGGCTATACTAATGATTTAAAACGGAGACTGTCTGAGCACAATTCAGGTAAGACGAAATCTCTGGTGAAACATAAACCACTTGAAATAATTAGGATTGAAGAATATCCTCTCTACCTAGATGCTAGGAAGAGGGAAAGGCAGATTAAGAAGTATAAGTCTGGAGAAGCCTTTAAGAAATTACTAGACAATCTACCCACGCCGTTGGCGGGGTACTGATTTTTATAGTTTCACTGCGTTCAAATAAAAATCGTATGGCACAATCAAAAGTTTCGGACAATTTAATAAGGTTGAAGTGTTCCTCCTGCAGCAGGATGAATTACTATACGAGGAAGAATAAGAAGCAGGTGGATCGTAAGCTTGAATACAAGAAGTTCTGTGCTTGGTGCAGAAAGCGCACCGTTCACAAGGAGTCTAAACTCAGGTAGTTGACCCCCACACCAAACGAAAATTAACGCCAAAGGCATAAGATAGTAACGATTATCGTTATGGTGTGGGGGTTGACGAATCGGCTCGTTAGCCTTAATATTCAACCTAATCATCCGCAGACAGCAGGCCAATCCTAAAAGGAGAAATAAGCCCTGCCGAGGATAAGTCATCTTTAAGGACTTATTTGAAACTGCGGGTAAAACCGCAGTTTTTCTTTCTAAAAATAAAAATATAAAACAATGGCAAAAACAAAAGCGCAAAAGAGTCAGGTGATAGAGAAAGGGGCTAAGTCTCTGGGAGAGAGTTCCAGCCTTATCTTCGCCGACTTCGGCGGCACTACCGCTCAAGATATAAGGTCCTTAAGAATTTCTTTAAGGGAAGCCGGCTCCAGGTTTGAAGTTATTAAAAAAAGATTGCTGAATATCATCCTTAAGAATAAGGGGTTGGATATGGATACTAAATCTTTTGATGGGCAGGTTGGCACAGTTTTCGTAACAGGTGAGATTTCTGATGTGGCCGGACGAGTTTTTCGCTTTTCCAGAGGCAAAGAAAAATTCAAGATTTTGGGAGGAGTGGACTTGGAAAAGGGTGAAAAACTGGAAGCCGATTACGTAACGCGCATTGGACAGCTGCCTACGAGAGAAGTACTGCTTGGGCAGGTTATGGGCGGGCTGGTTGCGCCGCTACGGGCTTTCATGT
The DNA here is from genome assembly GCA_035655355.1 of Minisyncoccota bacterium. GTDB lineage: Bacteria > Patescibacteriota > Minisyncoccia > UBA6257 > Colwellbacteraceae > 2-12-FULL-43-11. Next base: position 291 of record DASRUQ010000051.1, on the reverse strand, counting down.
GGATTTTGAAAGAAAGGTCGAGAAAGTTGGATGAACAAAAGTAAATTCACCCTCCCAAGTTTTGTTTTACAAAATTAGGAGGGTAAAAAAATATGAAAGACGAATTAATTACACAAATAGAAAAAATGACCGTTGTTGAACTCGCCGACCTCGTGAAAGCGATGGAAGAGAAGTTCGGCATCAGCGCCGCTGCGCCTCAGGCCGCTGGCGGGGGAGCCGCCGGAGCTGCCGAAGAAGTTAAAGACACCTTTAATGTTGTCTTGAAAGCTTTCGGAGAGCAAAAAATTAACG
>DASRUQ010000050.1:0-4266 GCA_035655355.1 Minisyncoccota bacterium | reverse complement strand
TTTACTCCATTAATAATTCCATCAAGAGTCAGGTGGTAGGGAAGTCCTTTATAACGTTTCACAATTCTCTTAACAGTTTCTTTAGAGGCTCCCAATGACATTGCTACCATAGCGGCTGTAGCGGCGTTTTTAAAGTTGTGGTCGCCGAGAGTCTTAATATCAGTTAAAGAAAAGATTTTGAAGTTTTTGTGGTCAACCGGAATAAGTTTGCCCGGGGATAATTCAGCAATTCCTTGTGAGTATTTATTATCCGCGGCGTAAAAAACCTTATCGTTTTTTTTCTGATATCCGACAATATTGGCTTTGGCGTCAACATATTCTTTGAAGTTTTTGTGGGCGTCCATATGATCCGGAAAGATATTTAAAACTATAGCTATCTCGGGAGAGTACTTTAAGTCCTGCAACTGGAAGCTGGAAAGTTCCAGGATAGTTATAGAGTTCTTTTTGAGTTTCGGGAGTATCTCCACGGCTGGTTTGCCGATATTTCCCGCCAGATAGACATCTTTACCAGAGGCCTTAAGCATTTGGTAGATAATAGTGGAAGTCGTGCCTTTGCCCTTAGTGCCGGTAACGCCAATCACCAGGCCTTTTTTATTTTGGAAGAAAAGTTCGGTGCAGCCGGATATCTTAACCCCAGCTTTGATAGCTTCCTGAATTTCTTTGCGGGAAAAATGTATACCAGGTGAGCGGTAGATAATGTCATATTCTTTGAGATGCTTAAGGTAATCCTTATCCAGTTTCCGGTCCAAAATGGAGACGTTTTTGAGTCCCTGTCTTTTAAGGAATTTATAAACCGCCCTACCTTCGCGGCCGAAGCCCAGAACAGCAACTTTCATTAAATGAATTATAACCGCACTCTGGTATAATAAAAGCCAATGAGACGCTACTTGAGCAGGTTTATGTTTATGCTGGGAGTGATACTTTTATTTGCGGCGCTGCTTTTACTAAGAGTTGTATCAGCTAGGCTTTAAAGAGGCGTTTCCTGGCGTACTTAACTAAATCAATCCCCGAGACGAGTGCCCAAACGCTGTTAGTAATAACAAAGGGTATAGCTTCGATAGAAAGGGCGTAGATTATAAGACCTACTCCGGAAAGGAAGTTTAGGAGGTCATACCAGAAACTTTCACTGCTTAACTTGTGGTATTCGTTGCCTACAAAAGCGATTAGCGCTAAAAGAGCCGAGAGTATCCCTAATATTTCTAAATTATTCATAGTGCCGACGGGAGGAATCGGACCTCCGACCTAGGGTTTATGAGTCCCTCGCTCTACCACTGAGCTACGCCGGCTTTTGAGTTAGCATTATAATATCTATCAACGATTAACTTCAAGATAAATGAATATTACTCAGCTTCTATCAAGGCGTTGGATTTATAATTTACCCGCAGGCTGAGAGAGTCCATCAAACAAAATAACCCCGACGATTGCCGGGGTTATTTTGTTTTTGACAGGAGTGTTAATTTTTCCGTTCCTTATCAAATACCGTTTCCTGCATAGCTCCGAAGATGCCCTCTCCTTCCAAGATCTTCTTGCGCAGATATCCGCTTACTACTCCAAATACCAGTCCAACCATGGTTAGTATCCAGAAAGGAACCAGAGCACTGGCTGCGGTGGTGCCGGCTCCGCCGAAATTTCCGAATACATACGCGAAATACGCGGCATAGGAAAGGAAGTACGCCGGGGCGAGTTCAAGCCAATCAGTAAGTTCCAGAAGCACAATAATCGACGCAACTGTAAATACTGTAAGCGGAAGACCCCAAGTTGCCCCAAATATGCTTGCGTAGTAGGGGGCAGCGAAGAGCGTTAAGTAACCGAAAGCAATTCCGCCAGTAAGGCCGATTACCTCTTTATGGAGCCGTGACGGCTTTGCTCCAGCCAGGAAATACATACCCCAGCTGATAAATATTGGCCAAACTGCCACTGCGAACCAGGCGGTAAGGATTACGGAGAAAGCTGCGAGCGCCCCAATTAACAAGGCTACCGGGAGAAATTTTGTGAATGTCATAAGAATGATTTTAACAAACTTCGACCTTTCAACTAGTATACCATGGGTTAGCAGGCCTTTAAGATAGAGTCTGTGGAGGGCAGAAATCTTTGGAACATAGAGTATACTTACAATATATCAAAGTATAGTTATGGCTAAGGCTTACATCACCAAATCATTACGGACGGACCCGCTCCTTAGTGAGCATCTTCACCAGAAAGAATTTCTTGAAATTCAGAAATGCATCCTCACTTTGCAGGAACTTTCGCAAAAACTCGTTTCAGAATTGAATGTCACGGATATTTTGAACGAAATTATGAAAACACTTGGCCGCGCCCTTAGCGCTGTCTGGGTCAATGTCTGGGAATTAACCCCTGACGGTAAGGCAGCTTACATAAGGCAGGGGTATGGAAGGCCGGGCACAGAAGTATATGTTAAACATTCGCACAAAAAACCCATAAAACTTGGGACGGCGTTTATCGGGAGAGCTCTAAAAACTAAACGAACTTGGGTATCAAGCGATATGTGGACTGATCCGCATCTTCCTCGAACTTGGGTGAAACGGGTCAAAGAACAGAATTTCCGCGCTATTATTTGTGTTCCTCAAATTGTAGAGTCGGCTCGGGTGGTTGGAGGAATGTGCGTATACTTCGATAAGCCGAAAGTTTTGACTGATCTCGAAATGAGACTGGTTACTATCGCCGCCAATCAAGCGGCTGTGGCTATAGTAAATGCCAATATTTACCGCGAGTTGCTGTCGGAACGAGAAGAGATAAAAGAGGCCTACAAAGTAGAAAAGAAAGCGAGAATAGAGCTTGAAGAACTGGATAAGGCTAAGGATCAATTTATGTTTACAACCCAACACCACCTAAGAACTCCACTTACTATCGTCAAAGGTTATCTCCAATCAATTATTGCCCAAAAGACTACAAAATTAGATCCTGCCACAGCCAGTTATGTCGCTAAGGCCCAGGAATCAACCGATAGAATATCTTCTCTAGTGAATGAACTTTTAGATATCTCCCAGGTGAAGGTAAAGAAAAGCATCTTGAAAAAAACTCAGGTTAAGATTAAAGACATGATAGACAGCGTGCTTGAAGAGTTGGAAACGGAGATACAAGATAGGAATTTATCCGTTAAAATAAACGCAGAAGGTGCAGTTCTAAATCTGGATGAACACAAGATAAGAGAGGCATTAGTTAACGTGATTGATAACGCCATTAAATACAATAAGCTTAAAGGCAACTTAACCGTTACGGGCATGAGAGCGGTTCATCCGGTAGAGAAAGGTAAGCAGATATACAAAATAGTTGTAGAAGATACAGGTATAGGTTTGACCCCAGAAGAGTTAAGTAAACTTTTTGAGCAATACTTTGAGCGTGGTGAAGAAGCCGAAAAACTCTATACAACGGGCCGTGGCATCGGCATGGCTGTCACTAAAAACATTATCCAGTCTCATGGCGGTAAAATTTACGCCGAATCAAAGGGGAGGGGTAAGGGTTCTAAATTTACCATTGAGTTGCCGGTTGACTAAGTCTTGTGAAAAAGAAATTAAGCAAAAATGAATTTAAAGAGCTTAAGAAGAGAGCGCTAAAAATAAACGCCGAACTTAAGAAACTTTCCCCGGAAGCAAAGATTGCCTTAAAGTTTTCTAATAACTGGGAGCTCTATGTAGCGGTGGTCCTTTCGGCGCAGTGCACCGACAAAAAGGTGAATGAGGTGACAGAAAAACTCTTTAAGAAATATAAAAAGTTTGAAGATTATCTAAAGGCCGACCCTAAGGAGTTTGAGAAGGATATTTATCAAACTGGTTTCTATCATAACAAGACGAAAAATATTCTGACCGGCGCTGAATTTCTAAAAGAGCATTTTAACGGGCAGCTGCCCAAAACAATACGGGAGATGTTGACCATTCCCGGCATAGGGAGGAAAACGGCTAATGTCATTTTGGGGAATGCTTATGGCGTGGTGGAAGGTATAGCCGTGGATACTCATGTGATGAGACTTTCCAAAAAGCTGGGGTTAACTGATGAGACCGACCCGGTGAAAATCGAAAGGGACCTGATGGCCATAATCCCTAAGAAGGAATGGTTTGCCCTTACTTACAGGCTAATAGACTACGGCAGGGAATATTGTGTCGCGAGGCCGCATGCCAATCAGAATTGTCCCTTATATAAATATGAATCTAAATATTAAATTGGGGTTTAAAGAAAAAGTTTTTGCGGTGGTTAAGAAAATACCTAGGGGTAAGACTTTGACTTACAAGGCTGTCGCCATAAAAGCCG
>DASRUQ010000049.1:0-5531 GCA_035655355.1 Minisyncoccota bacterium | reverse complement strand
GGAAGTTAAGATTATTACGAACAAGGCCGTGGGAGAGCTGTTGAATAAAGAAGAGATTCCTTTTTCTCTAGTGGAAGACGGGCAGAATTCGCTGGAGAAAGGAGTGCCGATAGAGGGCTTCGGTGATAGGCACGCTGTCATTCATTCTTCAATCCCTGTCATCCAAAATACAGGCTACATGATTGCCAACAAATTATTTTATCCCGGAGACGCGCTTATTAAACCCAGTAAGCCGGTGGAAGTTCTGGCGCTGCCCACTGCCGGACCTTGGCTGAAGGTTTCTGAGGCCGTTGATTACGCCCTTCAGGTAAAACCCAGGATTTGTTTCGCGGTTCACGATGCCGTTCTAGCTCACCCAGAGGCGCTTAACGGCATTCCGCAGAGGATTCTCGCTGCCCTTGGGGTCAGGCTGGATATACTTGATCTAAAAAGAACCTACGAGTTTTAATATAGATATTCTTGGCTCCAGAAGTTATAATTGATTAAATGAAAACACTTGAGAAAGTTTTACTGGGAGTCTTAGCGGGAACCGTTATTCTCATCGGGCTATTCTTTATTTACGATTATTCCCGCAATCAAAATATAGGCTATCTGGAAAGAAGGGTTTTATCCGCCAGCCATAACATTTACAATAATGCCAATGCCAAAGATATGACGGTTTTGTCCGAGGACGTTAAAACACTCTTAAGTACCACCGAAAAATTGAGGGCCAAAATAGATTCGGAACGCGCTGGGGCTGAAGCTAAATTAGAAGCGGCTACCGGCGAGAGCGAGATTAGTTCTCTTAATGCGTATCTCCAAACTTTAAATGATTTACAGCGATACAATGAGGACATTTATACGGTAGCCGGCACAGGAGGGCAGTTGGATTTTTCGAAGACCGATGATCCCAGGATAAACATTTGGCTTGATTTAGTTGCTGGCAGTTTTAATCAGTATGGGCTTAGGCAGCCGATAGCTACTTACTAAACAGGAATATGGTATAATAACGGGGTAGGGTCAGGCTCTACATTTATTACGATTAATTATGGAAAATCAAATTAAGCCTCAGGCTCCTAAAACATCGCCTAAGGACTTTTTCTTAAATTTACTCTCTACGGTTTCCTTATATATGGCTTCAGCGAGCTTCATAGTTCTTATTTTTCAGTATATTAATATTTTTTTCCCCGATACCTTGGACTCAAATAACTACTCCAATCCGCTCCAGTCGGCTTATAGCGCTATTCGTTTTGCTGTCTCGTCCCTAGTAGTTGCCTTCCCTGTCTACATCGGCACTCTTTGGTATATGAATAAAGAGTATGTAACCAACCCGGAAAAGAGGAATGTGAGAGTCAGGAAATGGTTAGTTTACTTCACGCTCTTCGCAGCAGCCGTCATTATCATGGGAGATTTTATAACTCTAATTTATACTTTCCTGGGCGGAGAGATTACCGCCAGATTTATTTTTAAAGTGATAACTTTCCTGGCGGTGGTAGGTTCTATTTTTGGCTACTACTTCTATGATCTTAGAAAATATAAGATTGAGTAAATGAAACACTTTGCCTGGGCAGTCTGTTTCGTTGTAGCCGCGGCTATTGTTTCCAGTTTCTTCATAATAGGGTCTCCGGCCGACACGCGTCTTCAGAAATTGGACGAAAAAAGAATTAACGATCTTTCTTCAATCCAGAATGGGATAGTTAATTATTGGCAGCAAAAAAGTAAATTGCCCGGCAGTTTGGGAGAGCTTAATAACGATTTAAATTATTTCACTGTTCCCAGAGACACCGAAAATGATAAAGATTATACCTACGAAGTTCTGGGGCAATATCAGTTTAAACTCTGCGCTGACTTTTCCACCGAGAGTAATGCTGAGGCTCCTGACGCGGTTCCGATGATTTACGGAATGGAATCAAAGTGGTTGCATCCCAAGGGGAATGTCTGTTTTACCCGCACTATTGACCCGGAACTTTTTAGAGTTAACTCCCCATTTCCTAAGCTAGCCCAATAAAGAGGTCTTTGGGCAGCCTTTAAAACTGCCGGCCACTACGCTATATTTAGGGGCGATGGCCCTACCTTCCGAGGAAATAAAATCAAAGCTTGATATTGTTCAGGTCTTACGGGAATACATTGATTTAAGGCCGGCCGGGCGTAATTTTAAAGCCAACTGTCCCTTCCACCAGGAGAAAACCGCCTCCTTTATAGTTTCCACCGAAAAGCAGATCTGGCATTGTTTCGGCTGCGGCGAGGGCGGCGATATTTTTAAGTTTTTAATGAAGTACGAGAATATCGAATTCTCGGAAGCGCTGGTCATACTCGCTGAGAAGGCCGGAGTGGAATTAAGAAGGCTTAGCCCTACCGACCAAAAGCAATTCGGCATTCTTTACGACATCAACGCCGCAGCGGCCGAATTTTGGAATAACGAGCTGGAAAATTCCAAGAGAGCTCAGGAGTATTTAAAAGAGAGGAAACTTAATCGTGAAACAATCGCGGAATTTGAAATAGGTTTTGCCGCCAACAGTTTTGACGTCTTAACAGTTCATTTAATTGCCCAGGGTTTTGCGGTGAGTGATTTAGTGAGAGCCGGATTGGTCTTCAAGTCCGAGAAGGCCAATAAATACATAGATCGTTTCCGGGGCAGAATAATGTTCCCGATTCATAACCATTCAGGTAAGGTGGTTGGTTTTTCGGGCCGTATTTTGCCTGAGTTGGATAACGGAGAAATGGGAAAATATATTAACAGTCCCGAGACACCTATATTTAATAAGTCCCGTTTACTCTACGGTTTTTGGAAAAGTAAAAGCGAGATTAGAGAAACTAAGACCGTTCTACTTGTAGAGGGACAGATGGATTTCTTAATGTTGTGGCAGTCGGGTGTAAAAAATCTAGTAGCTACTTCTGGAACCGCTTTAACCGGAGACCACCTTAACACCATCAAAAAAGTTGCCGATAATATTATTATTACCTTTGATAAAGATTCTGCCGGCATTATGGCGGCCGAAAGAGCCATAGATCTGGCCGGAGCCTCTGATTTAACTCCATTCGTGCTGGATTTCGGAGATTACAAAGATCCAGCCGAGGCAGCGGAAAAGGATCCAACTGCCGTTAGAGAAGCTGTGATGTCTCCGACTCCGGCCATGGAATATTATTTTGAAAGATATTTGGCGGGGGCAGAAGGTCGACCCTCTAAGGCAGTAGTGATGACTTTGCTCGCTAAAATAAAAAATCTCTGGAATATGATAGATCAGGCTAATTGGCTCCGAGAACTTTCTCACCGTTCCAGCGTGCCTATTAAAGAGTTGGCTGAAGAATTGGAAAGGCTGAAAGACGCGGAAGTTTTTACTTTTAAGAAGATGGAACCGGCGGTTGGAGAGCAGGAGAAAGATAAGTATAGCCGGCTTGATAATGTGACCTTGAGAATGCTAAGTTTAATGAGCATACACCCAGGCGGTCATAACGAAGAGGCTTATGCCGATTTTGTTCCGCCGAGATATAAAGGGGCGTATCTTGCTCTGGCTAAGGGTGAGACATCATCTCTGGAAAACGATACCAGAGCTTTATTGGACATGATAGAACTGCGTTCCAGCTTGGAAGCAGACACCAATGAAGAAGTCATAAAGACAGAACTTCGCAGAATATTCCAAGAGTTAGAATTGGAATACTTAAGAGGCAGAATGCGTGAAATGGCAGCTATCATAACCCAGCTGGAGGAAGAAAGTTCCCCGGATGATATGATGGTTAAACTAAGGGAATTCGATGACGTTTCTAAAAAAATAAAAATAATAGAAGATGCCAAAAAAATCCAAGACTAAAACCAGGAAAGCTAAAGCCGTTAAGAAAGTTGTTAAGTTTAAGTCTCGGGCAAAGAAGAAACCTGTTAAGGGGTCCAAGAAACCCAAGGCTGATAAAAAATCAGGGACTAAAGAAGATATTCTCCAGGAGCTTATAGAGAGAGGCAAGCCAAAGGGTTTTGTGACCAGCTGGGAGATGATGGACTATCTCCCCAGGTTGGAGAAGGATTTGCCCTATCTGGAGGAAGTTTACGACCGCTTGGAACAGGCGGGCATTAAAGTTGTTGAAGCTGATTCATTGATTCAGATGCCGTCCGAGGAAATCAGCAAGAAAGAGCTGGAACAGGCGACTATTATAGAAGGTGAGGTGCCAGATAATATCCAAATGTACCTTAGGGAAATCGGCCGAACCCCGCTTTTAACCTCTCAAGAAGAAAAAGATTTGGCTAAACGCGCCGAGACCGGAGACAAAGCCGCTAAGACGAGACTGATTAATTCCAACTTAAGGCTCGTGGTCTCCATCGCCAAGAGGTATATCAACAGAGGCCCTTTAAACATTTCTGATTTAATTCAGGAAGGGAATATGGGTCTTTTTAGGGCTGTGGAAAAATTTGACTACAGGAGAGGTTTTAAATTTTCTACTTACGCCACTTGGTGGATCAGACAGGCTATTACCAGGGCCTTGGCTGACCAATCCAGGACCATCAGAATCCCGGTCCATATGGTGGAAACTATTTCTAAATACACCCAGACCAAGAGAAAGCTGTCGCAGGAGTTGGGACGCGAACCCTTAACCGAAGAGGTAGCTATTGAGATGGGCTTGGACATAACTAAAGTCAGATACATAGAAAAAGTCTCGCAGACCGTGGTTTCGCTGGAAGCCCCAATTGGAGATGACGATAAATCTGTCAGAGGGGACTTTATTCCTGACGATAAGAACTTATCTCCCTCACAGCTGACTAGTCAGGAACTATTGAGAGACCAGATTAAAAAAGTTTTGGGGGATTTAACCGAGAGAGAGCGAAAGATATTGGAAATGAGGTTTGGGCTGACCGATGGAGTTACTCATACTCTTGAGGAGGTAGGTAAGGTTTTTAACGTGACTAGGGAAAGAATCAGGCAAATAGAATCCAAAGCCCTGGAAAAGATAAGAATGCATGAAGAGGTCAATCGTCTGACCGACAGCTATCAATGAACTCCAAAGACGTCAGAGAAAAATATTTAAAGTTTTTTGAGAGGCAAGGGCATAAAATTATTCCTTCGGCCTCCCTCGTTCCTGAAAATGATCCAACCACTCTTTTCACCAGTTCGGGTATGCAGCCTTTGATAACTTATTTGTTGGGAGAGAAGCACCCGATGGGGACGAAGCTGGTTGATTCGCAGAAGTGTCTTAGCTCCGTGGATATAGACGAAGTAGGTGATAATCGCCATAACACTTTTTTTGAAATGTTGGGCAACTGGTCGCTCGGAGATTACTTTAAGCAAGAGCAGCTGCCGTGGATGTTCGCGTTTTTGACCGAAGAGGTCAAACTTGACCCGAGTCGTTTGTATGTCACGGTGTTTGTCGGTGATGAATTACTTGGGATTCCGAAAGATGAGGAATCTATAGGAATATGGAAAAAACTGTTTGGCGAAAAGGGAATTGACGCGAAAGAAATCGTATTGGGCAGCGAAGAGAACGGAGGCAAACTTGGGATGCAGGGTGGCAAGATATTTGCCTATGACGCTAAGAAAAACTGGTGGAGCAGGTCCGGTGTGCCGGCA
>DASRUQ010000048.1:0-3730 GCA_035655355.1 Minisyncoccota bacterium | reverse complement strand
ACGTCTGACAAAAACTGTTTGCGGTGTATATCCCGGTTAAGATCATTGTCGGCTTTTGTCATTTTCTCAAAATTCTCCCAGTTAAACTTGGAGTCAATTGGAAGTATTAATTTATTAGGCAGCTTCAAAACCGCGTCCACTGCCTCGCCCGATATGAAATAATGCTGGATCTCGTATTGATCCTTGCCGAAGTATTGGCTTAATGATGATTCCAGGGATGCTTCCCCCCAATTGCCACGAAGCTTCGGGGATTTAAATATGTCCTGAAACGAGACAACGCTTTTCACGGATTCCTGCACTTGCTCTACTCTATTGCGTAAGTCGCTCATGCCTTTCGTGAAACTCTCCACTTGGCCATGAACGGACATCGTAGCATCTTTATTTTCCTTTAAACGGTCACTTATAAGTTGGTTCAGCTGAGCGATAACATCATTCTCTCCTCCGCGTTTTCTCTGAGACATTATTAAATAAAGACCAACCCCGGCCAGGAGAATAAATACAACTAGTGTTCCTAAAATTGAAAGAAGTATTATGTTATCCATTTCACAATTACGCCGTAATTATATAGGATATTGATACTTATGGGAAAAAGAATAGTAATTCTGGGAGCGGGCTTCGGCGGCTTAAGAGCAGCTATGATTTTGGGGCGGGAAGTCGGGCAAGACCACGAAGTCGTTTTAATAGACAAGAACCATTACCATACCTTCCACGCTTTGCTATATGAAGCCGCCACTACCTCCCAGGCAGTAGCCAACCATTTGGACCTGCACAATCTCATCACTTACTACGTGGACGACATCATTGAAAACGGGCATGTTAAGTTTGTTAAAGCGGATGTAACTAATATTGATATAAGCGGAGGAGATATTCACTTTAGCGACCATGATCCCTTGAAATATGACTTCCTGGTAGTAGCCTTGGGGTCGGAAAATAATTTCTTTAATATACCCGGGCTTAAAGAGAATGCCCTGGGGATGAAGTCTTTTGTTAACGCTTTGGAAATTCGCGATACTATCGCGGAACTTTTAGATGAAAAACAAGATATTAGAATAGCCGTGGGAGGCGGAGGCTCGACTGGAGTTGAGCTTTCGGCGGAAATACAAAACTGGTTCAATGAAATTAAAATAACCAGAAAGAAATTTAGTCCGGTAATCACTTTAATTAACTCTGGCCCAACCGTACTTGATGGTTTTCACAAAGACGTGGTCCGTCTGGTTTCCAGACGCCTTGCCAAGCTCGGAGTTAAAACTCTAAACAACGAAACTATAACCAAAGTCTCGCCTAATTTAGTCTCACTCAAGAGCGGGCAGGAAGTTCCCTTTGATGCCTTTATTTGGACAGGCGGAGTGAGGGCCAACTCTATTCTCCAGACTATGAAGTTAAAACTGGAAAATAAAGGGCGTTCTGAAGCTTCTAATAATTTAATCTGTATCCCTGAAGATCCCAGTCTGAAAATCTATGGCCGAATTTACGGCATAGGCGACGCTGTCTGTGCCCGTGACGCCTCTGGCAATCCTACTCCGATGTTAGTTCAGCCGGCGTTGCAGCAAGCTGAAGTGGCAGCCAAAAATATTATTTTGGAATTGCGCGGTGAAAACCCCGGGCTCGTTTTCAAGCCGTTTAAAAATTATCCCTACATCATCCCTGTCGGAGGCAAATACGCTGTCGGCCAAATCGGGCCTTTAGTGGTTTCCGGCTGGCCCTGCTGGATAGTTAAAGGACTGGTTGAAATAAATTATCTTCTTTCCATTATGCCGCCCAAAAAAGCCCTCAAGATTTGGCTTAAGGGCCTTACGATTTTTATTCAGAACGATCGCTTAGGGTAAGGGTGAAACGTTTGTTGTCCGCGGCACAGCTTCAAACTTTATCGAACTGCTATCAAGCGCTGGTTTGCCGCATTCTCCCTTATATTTTATCTCGGAGACTCCTCCTAATTTAGCGAAACATTCATTGGAGTAAGTTTTACCGTCAGCCCCGCAAACTGGATTATATTGTTGCGTGCAAATCATGCCTTCGGGTTTCTTGTTACTCGTCTCTGGAAATACTTTTTTCTCTACCTCGGGAACTATTTTCTCTTTTGTTTTACCGGTGCCAGGCACAATTGGCGCCGCGGAATTTACATCTTCTATCTTTGGCGTATCCGCGTCTCTGCCCTCTCTCTCCGACTTTTCGGCTTCATTAACAATCTTCCGCAATCCATTTCTGGCGAGCACTTCCGCGGCTCTGGCTTGGCCAAAGGCTTCGCCAAACTTACCGTCCGCAAACGCCGTCTTCGCATTCGCCAACATACCGCCAGCCATATCCAACCCCGCTTTCATTCTGTCGCCAAAATCAGTTTTAGGAGTTTGTCTTTCTACCGTCGTATTAGTGGAAATACGCGCCGGGGTCGGGTCTAATCGTATTGGTCCTGTCTTCTCGTTTGGTCTTATTACAACACGGCGAGTACCCGACTCATCAATAGTAATCCCTGCCAATTCTGACTCCAATTCACCGATTGCTTTCTCTGCGCGCTTAATTTGTTCTTCGGCTTTTTCTTTAATATTCTTTTCTTTCTCAGCGGCGGTAACAACGGTTTCCTTAATTTTTTCATGCGCGTCTTTTACCGCATTCGCGATTAAATCGAAATCAGGGTCCCCTTGAATGTCTCTCCGGGTGGCGTCTTCGGCATACGGGTCAGTGCTCCACCTTTCGGCAAGCTGATTCAGGAGAACAGCGTGTTTTAAGTTCTGCTTATCCAATTTCTCAAGCAGTTTTTCAACATTAGGATTTTCGGAAGTTTCTTGAAGGTTTGTCAGACGCTCCTTAAGCCGTTCTTCGGCTCCTGTATAATTTTTAAGAGCGGTAGCCAGCGCCCCCGCGTCATCCGGTTTTGTTTCTTGAACCTTAAGCGCTTCTGCTACTTTTTGGTTAACGATTTTCGACTCATATTCCGCTTTGGAGACCTTATTAAAGGTAAAGAACATTTTAACCCCCCTACCCCATTCCTTAACAAAATAAAAAGGGTTGGTGGGCAGTAACCCGGGGTTATCTACACCTAAATCGGCGGTAGTTACGTCTTGCGCGGTGACTCCGGTGTCAGTATTGGTATTAGTGACATCTTGAGCCGAAGCGACGCCCAGCGCCACAAAACTAAGCGACAGAAAGAAGGTTAAGGTAATTAGTATTTTTTTCATGGTTTAATTTTATTCACCATGACCCTGAATTTTCATTGAAGGGTCATATTTTTTATATTAATCTTCCTTTAATTATACAACATTGCCTCCTCCAAATATATCTGTTATATTTTTCACCGTATTCCTCGGTAGCTCAGCGGTAGAGCGGCGCCCTGTTAAGGCGACGGTCGTAGGTTCGATCCCTACCCGAGGAGCCAAGACTAAAATCAGTGGCTTTATGTCGCTGATTTTAGTTTCTTGTTTCTTATGGATAGGGATCGAACAAAGGGTGGGTCGGAGGGAAGGCAACTGGATTCCCTCCGTGGAGGAGATTATTCAGAACCGTGGGTTCTGAAGGAGCGAAGCGAATGCGAAGTGACGTGAGATAGCGAAGCGCCCTACCCGAGGAGCAATCATTTATCGTCTTATCAAGTAGGCTGTTTTTTAGTATAATTTAAAAAATGGGGAAAATAAAAATAGCTCAACTGGCCCCGCTCTGGATTCCCGTGCCGCCAAGAACTTATGGCGGCATTGAATTAATGTTGTCTTTGCTTACCGAAGAATTAGTAGTGAGAGAT
>DASRUQ010000047.1:0-2359 GCA_035655355.1 Minisyncoccota bacterium | reverse complement strand
GATGTTCCAGGGTGACTGGAAGTGCTCCAAATGCGGAACTCCGATAACGGAACTCCCGTTTGAGCCAGATCCATCTAGACTCAGCCAGCTACTTTGCCGCAATTGCCACCGTGAACGGATGGGCAATAGGCGCGGCGGAGGAGGCGGCGGTGCCGGCGGTCGCAACCGCTACTAAGCACAAAAAGCCCCCGACACTCGGGGGCTTTTTTATTCAAATTTTTTAATCTCACTCTCCAAATCTTATCGGGATCCTTAGACTGTCACTATTCTCCGTGAGTCCGGAAGGATTATCTTTCTCTAATATTAATAAACCTCTTTTTATGGCTGGAGTCTCAAACTCAAGAGTTGCTTTAAACGGCACAAAATCTTCGGTCATCCATTCCTCTTGAGCTTGGGCGATACCCACGGCTATTTCTTTTCCATTGATGTCCCAGAGCTTCACGGGAAACGACGCTTCAAAAAACCAAGTACCTCTGGCAACACCTTCTATTGTAAGAGGGCTTTTTACCATCTCGTTCGGGCGGGGAGTAGTGAGTTTTATTAAATCCATCTTCTCAACTTCGTTGCCGACGTCTTCGGTGAAAGTTTGGTCTCCCGCCTTGCACTGACGCGGATAGCTTTCCATAACCGGATTCCCTAAAGCCGCGCAGGTCTCAAAATCAACCGCCTTGATTTTATCCACTATATTTTTGAAATCGGAAGTTAATTTAAACGCGGCGATTAAACTTATTATAAAAGCCAGCACCACCGCCACACCGACGGAAATCATCAACCATTTTATAAATTTTGTCATTACTCTAATTATAGCCCGTTTTTACGATAACGCAGGTGGATAAGAAACTAAAGACACCCCTTCAGCATCGCCAAGGAGTGTCTTTAGTGATTTGTGTCCCCGGGTTACATCTGACCCCCTGGACCGCACATCCTGCAGTCTTTCTTGTGTATTACGAGCAAGTAGACGGCAGACAGACCGACTAAGATATAAACAACCTGTGCCACCACTGGCGGCAGATACTGGCCGATTCCCCAACCGAAAGCTTCTAATAGCCAGTTAAGACCTCCGACGATAAGGAGCGTAAAAGCTACTTTATGCATTGTTATCCTTGGATTTGTTTATTGGCGACCTTTTGTATTGATGGTATTTCATTAAATAACTTCCTGTAATTATAGCATATTCAACGGATATTTTTGATGTTAGGATTATAGAAATCGTTAATTGGGCAATGGCAGAATTTATGAGCAAAAAAGTTCTTATAGCAGTTATTTTCGTTGTTTTCGTATTTCTTGGTTCGTATTTTCTCTTTTTCAGTTCGCCGCAGGCGAAAGGCGGGACAGTGAGGCTGGTAATTCCGCTTAAAGAGGAAAGAAGCGTAGATTACGCCATTAATTCACTTTATGAGGTAGGAGCGATAAAAAATAAAACCACTTTTCGTTTCGCTCTCGCGTTTTACGGATTAAGCGGCAAGATAAGACCGGGCGCTTACGTCATGGAAAGCGGCGTTAACGCTTTCGCTTTGGCGTCAGAGTTGAAAACGCGGGATGAGAAGTGGATGGTAATCCCAGAAGGTTTGCGTAAAGAAGAAATAGGAGAGATGTTCGCCGAGTCGTTTAGCTGGAGCGACGAGGAACTGGAAAAATGGGCCAATGAATACACCACTGTTCAAAATGATTACTTTGAAGGGGTTTATTTTCCAGATACATATCTTATGCCCGTAGATGATTCGCCGGAGAAAGTTGCCGAAAGGATGATTAATAGATTTAACGAGAAATTCGCGCCTTATGCGGAAGGATTTGCCAAAGAGAATATCAAGTGGACTACCGGTTTAAAGATAGCTTCATTGGTTCAGAGAGAAGCGGCGGGCAAAAACGATATGCCGCTTATCGCGGGTATTCTTTGGAATAGGCTGCTTAGCAATATGAAGTTGGAGGTTGATGCCACTTTACAGTACGCGAGAGGGGACGCCGGTAATGGCTGGTGGGCGAGAGTAACCAAAGACGATAAAAAACTTGACTCGCCCTACAACACTTATATGTATGAGGGCTTGCCGCCATATCCCATAGCTAACCCCGGAATAGACGCCATAGAAGCCGTACTTTATCCGGAGAAGACTAAATGTTTTTTCTACTTACACGACGAGGACGGCCAAATTCACTGCGCCGTGACTTATGAGGGACATTTGGAGAATATTAATAAATACTTAAAGTAAGTTTTATACTGGCTGGGCTTGTATGCCCTCGCTCGTAGCTATTTTACCCGAAATGGGGGTGTTTAGGGTAGTCATTCGGGGGGTGGTTTACCCCTTCATTCACCCCTTCATTCGGGGTGTGCCGGAATGAAGGGGTAGCCTCTCTCAATATC
>DASRUQ010000046.1:0-14618 GCA_035655355.1 Minisyncoccota bacterium | reverse complement strand
AAATCCAAGGGCGCCATTCACAACTTCCACTCTCCAACAGACCGCTTCAACCAGGCTGGGATTTTCCCCTTCCCGCACTATGTTGCTCGCCCAAAAATTATACGAGGCAGGCCACATCACTTACATGAGAACTGATTCAATTAGTATCAGCGCTCAATCACAAAAACAGATTCTTTCTTATATAGATAAAAAATTCGGCGCCGAATACGTCCAGCCTAGAGCTTATAAAACAAAGAGTCGCACGGCCCAAGAGGCTCACGAAGCCATACGTCCGACTACTTTGGTAGAAAGCGCGGGAGCAAACGCCGAACAGAACGCTTTGTACCGGCTCATCTGGCAGAGAGCGGTGACAAGCCAGATGAAAGAAGCTAATCTCCTAAAGACTCGCATTGCCGCCAATATTAAAGAAGATAAAATACCTGAATTTGCCGTTACTGGTTCCCGGCTTCTATTTGACGGCTGGCTGCGCGTTGACCAGGGAGCCAGAGGTGAAGATGTGGAGGTCCCCAAAGTAACAACTGGCGAAGAGTTAAAATTAAAAGAGATAGGCTCGGAAGCTAAACAAACCGAGCCACCCGGCAGGTATACTGAGGCCGGACTTATTAAGGAATTGGAAAAGAGGGGCATAGGACGCCCTTCGACTTATGCTTCCACTATGAAAACTCTTTCCGACAGAGGTTATGTCACTAAAAACGGTAAAACGCTTTTGCCTACCGATACCGGAGACGTTGTCAGCACTTTTCTGGAGAATAACTTCGGCACTTATGTCAGCGACACCTTCACTGCCGAAATGGAGGATAAGCTTGATGAAATAGCGGATGGTAAACGTGAGTATGGAAAAACTCTTAAGGATTTTTATGGACCTTTCTCCAAAGAAGTTAAGTCCAAAGAAAAGATAGAAAAGCTTACCAACCTGGGAGATGCCCCCAAAGAATTCACCTGCCCCAAGTGCGGCGCGCCGATGATTATGAAGCTCGGCAAGAACGGCATCTTTATGAGCTGTAACCGCTTCCCCGAATGTACCGGCGCCCGGACTCATGAAGGTAGAGTTATAGAACCGGAGAAACCGATTGGCGAAGATCCCAAGTCCGGTTTACCGGTCTTTGTCTTAAACGGACGCTTCGGACCCTATGTGCAGATCGGGCAAAAAACCAAAGAAACTCCCAAACCCAGAAGAGCGAGCGTCCCTAAAGAAGTTGACCCAAGCACCGTAACCCTTGAGCAAGCCCTGGTTTACTTAAGCCTGCCGCGTGAAGTCGGCGTCAATCCTGATACAGGCAAAATGATTACAGCGAGCATCGGCAGATTCGGCCCCTATATAGTGCACGAGGCGGATTTCCGTTCTTTAAAGAAAGATGATGTTTATACGATTGATTTACCGAGAGCTCTTGAAATTCTTAAAGAAGAAAAAAAGAAGCGGGGTTTTAAAAGAAAAACCAAAGAAGAATAAGAACCGCGGCGTGGCTCTTACTTATTCAAACTGGACAAAAGCACCCTATTTGGGTAAAAATCCCTAGTACTCATGGGGACCAATAGACTTGAAAACTTAAGGAAGGAGTCACCGCTTGTTGACAAAGCTTACAACTTCTCCAAGCACGCCCACGGAGCCCAGAAACGAGTCAGTGGCGAGCCTTATTTCACTCACGTGACTGCGGCGGCGCAGAACTTATTGGACTGGGAAATGGATGAAGCTACCATTGCCGCTGGGTTGTTACACGACACAGTAGAAGACACTAATGTCACTTTAGATGAGATAAAAAAAGAATTCGGCGAAGAAGTGGCCTTTCTAGTTAACGGCGTCACTAAGCTCGGTAAAATAAAATACCGCGGAGAAGAAAGCCAAGCCGAGACCATGAGGAAAATGATTCTGGCTATGGCTGAAGATTTACGAGTGGTGCTTATTAAGCTCGCTGACCGCCGCCATAATATGCAGACCCTCAAAGTCTTACCTCCATTAAAACAAAAAAGAATCGCCCAAGAAACAATGGAAATTTACTCCCCTATCGCTTACAGGCTGGGCATGCAGAAACTCTCCGGTGAATTGGAAGACATGGCTTTCCCTTATCTGTATCCCAAGGAATACAGGTGGCTTATAGAAAACGTGGCGGACCGTTATGACCAAAGAGAAAAATACTTAAGAAAATTACAGCCAGTTATAGAAAAAGCGCTGAAGGACGCCGGCGTGACATCGGTCTCATTGGACTTCAGGGCCAAGAGATATTCCAGCCTCTATAAAAAACTCCTCCGTTACGATATGGATCTGGATAAAATCCATGACTTAGTTGCCCTAAGGCTGGTAGTAAAAACAATTGAAGATTGTTACGCAACCTTAGGTGTCATTCATAAACTCTGGCCGCCGGTGCCAGGAAGAGTTAAAGATTATATCGCCATGCCGAAACCCAATGGCTATAGAAGCCTGCATACTACGGTTTTCTGCCAGGACAATAGGATAGTAGAGTTTCAGATAAGAACTCACGAGATGCACGAAGAAGCTGAAAACGGCATCGCTGCCCATTGGGCCTACGAACAGATGAAAGGGTCTAGCGGCTATAAGAGAAGGCAAGCTTCCATGGCGGTAGGCAACGAAAGGACTTGGGTGGAACAACTCAGAGCCTGGCAAAAAGATTTTTCCGATCCTAAAGAATTTATAGATTCATTAAAAATAGATTTCTTTAAAGACAGGATCTTCGTCATCACCCCCAAAGGAGAAGTAATAGACTTACCCCAGGGTTCAACCCCGATAGACTTTGCTTATTCTATCCACACCGATATTGGCAACCAATGCGTGGGAGCTAAGGTTAACGGGAAAATTGTCCCTCTGGACTACAAACTTCACTCTCAGGATATAGTGGAAGTCATAGTCCAAAAAGGGAAAAAACCTTCCGGGGCTTGGCTGGAAATAGCGGTTACCGGAAGCGCCAGAAGTAAGATTAAATCAGCTATTAAAGATAAAGGAATGTTTAAAGAAAGGGAAAAAGCAACTGAATTTAAAATAACCGTCGAAGACAGAATAGGCGTTTTAAAAGATGTAGCAGACGCCATCTCCAGGTCTCACATAAATATTAACAATATGAATTCCTCTTCGGGAAAACGAGGCAGATTTCATGTTATGAGAATCAAGTGTGACACTAATGATAAGGATAAAATAATGAAAATAATCCTTAAACTCAAGAGCGTGAAAGGAATTAAAGAGATTGAGTATCGTTTTGTTTAAGTAATTTCTCGGTGATGGCTTTGAGTTCTTCTTCCGAGTAGAAACTAATGGTGATTTTACCTCCATCGCCGGCGCGGCTCAGATCTATTTTAGTCCCAAGGAAATCCTCCAGGCGCTCTTTCAGATAGTCTGTCTCGGGATTAACGGAGGCAAATTTAGGGACTGGAGAGCCGGGAGAATTCATTTCTTGAATACGCGATTTAACTTCGCGTACGCTTAAGTTACTCTTTAAAATCTCCTCAAAAAGTTTGCGCTGGCTCGAAATATCATCAATGGATAGTAATAATCTCGCCTGGCTTTCGCTCACCAAACCCCTAGAGATAGATTCCTGTATCTCGGAAGGCAGGTTGAGAAGTCTAACGCTATTGGCCACCGCTTCCCTGCTTTTGCCCAAGCGGGCTGCGATTTCTCTCTGAGTCAGTTTGAATTCATCCTGAAGTTTAGCGAAAGCTCTGGCAGTTTCAATGGGGTTAAGATCTGCCCTCTGAATATTCTCTATAATAGCCAACTCCAGCTTTTCTTTATCACTAGAAGTGCTCCTGACAATAGCTGGCACGGTGCGAAGGCCGGCAAGCTTAGAGGCCATAAGCCTTCTTTCTCCCGCAATAAGCTCGTATTCAACCGAAGTGCCATTTTCTGTTTCTCGTTCTATTTTACTTACAACTAACGGCTGTAGAACTCCGAACTCCCTAATAGAGCTAGCCAGTTCTTTTAAGGCTTCTTCATTGAACTCACGTCTCGGCTGGTGCGGGTTAGAAGTAATGCGCTCAACTTCTATTTGGAAAATGGCGTCAGTGGGCAGAAGCTTTTCATATCTCTTCTCTTCTATGAGACGCGGTGGCTGGGATGGGGCAACTTCTGGAGTAACCGCCATCGGTTGAACGGGCTCTGGAACTGCAACTATTTCTGGAATTGGGTCTAATTTTATTTCTGGAGCTATGATTGGCTCTGGTATTGGAGATGGAGAAGCCACCACTGGAGGGGTTACTACCTCAACCAATGGAGGTATAGTCTGTTCAATTATGGGTTCAACTTTATGAGGATCGTTTGTTGGCGGCGTCAAAGAAAAAGAGCCAGAAAGCCCGGCGCTGATTCTCGCGTTAAAATCTTCCGGAGTCTGCTTATCTCCAGAGTCGTCTTTTTTGGGTATTAATGATTCTAAACCTTTACCTAACATGGTTGCCGAATTCTTTATTGGGACTTTGATAATTACTCTCTTGTCTCACTACTTCTTCCGCTAGCCTCTTGTAAGCCAGGGCTCCGGGCGAACCAGAGTCGTAAACGATGACCGGCAAACCGAAACTTGGGGCTTCCGCTAAAGCTACTGAGCGCGGGATTTCCACTTCAAAAACGCGGTAAGGGAAATGCCGGCGCAGATTCTTCCCCACTTCTCGGGAAAGCTGCTGGCGTTTATCATACAGCGTTAAGAGCGCTCCCGCTACTTGAAGATTATGCTTCAGATTGGCTCTTATTAATTCTATCATTTGGAGCAACTGACTTAAGCCTTCCAAGCTGTAATATTCGGCCTGAACCGGGATAAGCACTTCATCGGAGGCCACTAGGCCGTTAACGGTCAGCAGACTGAAAGATGGGGGCAAGTCTATCAGAATATAGTCATACTTATGCCTAATTTGATTCAGAAGAAGACGGAGCCTGTATTCCCTATCCGTGACGCTTACCAGCTCTATTAAGGAGCCTGAGAGATCTTGGGAGGCCGGAATAAAATCATAATTAAAAATTTGGCTTCGGCGTAAGAGAGTCGTGGGATCTTCGGAACCGCTTAAGCCGTGATAAATATTTTTAGGGAAATATCTCGTTCCGGAAAGGGCGGAAGAAGCATTAGCTTGCGGATCAAAATCAACAAGTAATACTCGCCTGCCTAAGAGAGCCAGATAGGCCCCTAAATTAACCGCGGTTGTTGTCTTACCAACGCCGCCTTTAGCATTACAAATTGAGATTACTCTCGCCATTTACCATCATTCTAAAAGAAAAACGACCAAAAGACCATTTTATTATATATGGATTCTGTATCTACTATGGTGCCCGAGGAGAGATTCGAACTCTCATGGGTTGCCCCACACGATTTTGAGTCGTGCGCGTATACCATTCCGCCACCCGGGCTTCAGTTGGGAAAATCTAACTGGCTAATAATGCCATTAAATTATAATCGTTAGCAATTAATGTTTCTACTTAGGCAGAAACTTTTTAGTGAGATAGAAGAAAGTGGCCCCGACCACAATTCCCCCCAGAATATCGCTGGGCCAGTGGTAACCGTAAGCGACGCGAGAGACACCTATCAGGACGGTTCCTCCTAAAAACCACTTGCCGAGTCTCTTATTCTCGCTCCAGACAATTAAAGCAATGGGCATCAAAAAGGCCATATGACCCGAAGGGAAGGAGCCGGTAGTGAGCCCTAGTGCGGGCAGCCCCAAGGCTATATAAGGTCTGACACGATAGAGAAAGAAACCGAAAAGTTCCGTAAAAATACCCCTGCCTATGATAATAGAGATGATGGCGAGCGAAGCTATGTAAATCCTCTCTTTCCAATTGCCTCGTTGAAAAACAAACCAAATAAAAGCCGCTACCAGAAAGTAAGCGGCGTAATTGGCCATGAAACCGATAAAAAGACCAACTACTTTATGAGTTGAGGCAAAGCCGTAAAGCAGGTTGAATAACGTTAAATCCAATGACATTATTATCTCCTAACGTAAGGCAGAAGGGCCATAAATCTGGCGCGTTTAATGGCGCGGGAGAGCCTCCTCTGATGTTTACTGCAAGTACTGGTATGGCGGGGGTCAACAATTTTGGCCTGGCCTGAAATAAACCTCTTTAAAAGTTCTGTTTCTTTATAATCTATGTCCACTACATTCTGCGAGCAGAAAAAGCACTGTTCTTTTTTCATTGTTTTAAAATGGTAAATCTTCCGGTTTAATATCGTCGCCTTCTATGTCTATGACGGGCATGTCTTCTTTCGGCGCAGTCGTTTTTGGCGCAGGGTTTGTCCCAAAGGCCCCTGACCCGCCCTTGGGTCCGAACTGAATTGCTTCCGCCACTATTTCCGTCCGATACTGTTTACTGCCATCTTTCCCATCCCAGGAGCGAGTTTGAATTCTCCCTTCAATTAAAACAAGGCTCCCCTTGGTAAGATATTGATTTACGATTTCGGCTTGACGGCCGAAAACCACTATATTATGAAATTGAGCGTCTTCTTGTTTTTCGCCCTGCTTATCCTTCCAAACGCGATTAGTAGCGAGGCCAAAAGAAACCACTGCGGCGCCAGAAGGCAGATTCCGGAGTTCCGGATCACGAGTTAGATTGCCTATTAAAAAAACTTTGTTTAAGTTCATTACTTATATCTTAATCTCTTCTAGTTTTTCTTCCAAGGCGTCATTAGAGATCTCGGGACGGGCCTCCTCGACTGGCCTAACTCTATAGCTTCCCTCTTCCCGGCGAGACTGAGTCTTAACGAAAGGAGGAGTTACTATTAAAAATCTCAAAACGTTGGCGTTCAACTGCAGCGAATCGCGAAGTTTATTAGCAGCCTCCGGTTCGGCTGAGAAATGAAGATAACCAAAATTGGCTCTGGTTTCTTTTTTGACCGGATAGGCCAATCTCATCTCGGTTATGCCGCCTTCGCTAATAACTTCCAAACCCATGTCTTTAATGATACTGGACATCAAATCAGACCCTTCGTTAGGATTCAAAAGATAAGATATTTCGTAAGATTTTTTCTGAGTTTCGTCCATTTTTCTAAAACTGAGATTAACAGATATAGTCCCTTTAAGTCAATTTAGACCTCGGGCGCCTCTGTAACAACTTTATCTTTATTCCTTAAGTTTTCTCCAATTGGCAACAACCGGCCAATGATGACGTTTTCGTTAAGTCCACGGAGGTAATCAACTTTACCTTCGCTCGCGGCTTTAACCAAGACTCTGGCGGTTTCCTGGAAAGAGGCGGCGAAAAGCCATCCTTCCGAGGACAAGGTAGTTTTAGTAACACCGAGTAATAATTCCTCTCCCTTAATCGGGTCTTTTCCTTTCTCCTTTAAGGCGCGGTTCATTTCGAAGAATCTGGATTTATCTACAACCTCTCCAGGAATTAAGTCGCTGCTACTGGCATTTAAAACTTTAATTTTACTGAACATCTGGCGGATAATTAATTCAATGTGCTTGTTGTTAATAGACACGCCTTCTGAAAGGTAAATCTTTTGGAGTTCAGCCACCAGATACCTATAAGTTTCTTCCTTGCCTTTGAATTCAAAGAGTTCTCTTAAATCAACGCTGCCTTCGGACAACCTGTCTCCAGGCTGGACTTTATCACCGACAGCGACAAATATTTCGGTGGAACGAATTACGGAATAATCCACAGACTTCTTCTTTTTGGCAGATTCGAATTTAATAGAAATAACTTTAAGCAGGCCTTTTTCGGAAATCTTCTCTACTACTCCTTCGACTTCGGACAATACAGCTTTACCTTTGGGAGCGCGGACTTCAAATAATTCTTCTACTCTCGGCAAACCGGTCGTAATATCTTTACTAACAATACCTCCGGCGTGCCTGGTACGGAGAACAAGCTGGGTGCCTGGTTCGCCAATAGATTGAGCCGCGACAATTCCTACTGCTTCGCCGATCTTAACAAGTTCGTTTCTACCCAAGTCCGAACCGTAACACCTAGAGCAAACACCGTGTAAAGTTTTACAGGTAATAGGAGAACGAACTATTACCTCTTCAAGGTCTGAGCTTTCTATCTCCTTAGCGGCCTCTTCATCAATTACTTCTCCCGCTTCCACCACAATTTTTCTGCCAACTTTGATGTCTTCCAAAGCAACCCTGGAGAACAATCTGTCGGAAAGCTTGTGATCAAACTCAGCGCCGTCTTTCCTATAGATAACGATGCCGGCTTTAGCCTTACAGTCCTCTTCTTTGATAACCATATCTTGCGCGGCGGCAATAAGACGGCGGGTCAGATAGCCGGCTTCAGCAGTCTTAAGCGCGGTGTCAGTCATACCTTTTCTGGACCCGTGAGTGGAAATAAAGTATTCAAAGGCAGTATGACCTTCCTTTAAAGAAGTCTTAATTGGAAGGCTGATGATATCTCCCTTAGGGTTGATAACCAATCCCTTCATACCCATCATCTGTACCGGCTGACCCCAAGAACCTCTGGCTCCCGAGTCAATAGTCACGTAAACCGGGTTATCTTCACGGATAGCAGTAGGAACAATCTTAGCGATTCTTTCCATAGCTTCCTGCCAAATACTGATGACTCTCGCCTCTTTTTCGTTTTCAGTCAGAAAACCACTATCAAATTGATCGTCGATTAAAGTTACTTTGTCTTCAGCTTCTCCAATAATCTTAGCCTTATCTTGCGGAGGAGTTAAGTCAGCAATGGCCCAGCTGATACCGGAAAGAGAAGCGTAGTGAAAGCCGATAGTTTTAATTTCGTCTAAGACCAGTTTGGTCATATCCTGGCCGTACTTATTAATTAAGTTGCCGATAAGCTTAGTTAAAACTTTCTTATTTAAAGTCTCATTAAAATAGCCGAAGTCCTTGGGGAGAATTTCATTGAAAATAATTCGCCCACAGGTGGTCTCTTCTCCCTTAACTACTTCGCCATAAACCTTAATAGGGGCATTGATAGCTATATAACCATTGTCGTAAGCAATCTTGGCTTCGGTCCTGCTGGATAAAACTTTACCGGCGCCTTCGCCCTCCGGATTCATCTTAGTGAGATAGTAGCAACCCAAAACCACATCCTGGGTAGGATAAGCGATAGCCTCGCCTGAGGCTGGCTTCAGTAAATTGCGACCGGAAAGCATTAAGTCCGATGCCTCTGCCTGAGCCTCTTCCGATAACGGCAAATGAACGGCCATTTGGTCCCCGTCAAAGTCGGCGTTAAAAGCAGTACAAACGAAGGGCGGAATACGGATAGCGAGGTCTTCAATTAGGATAGGCTTAAAAGCCTGCATGCCAAGCCGATGCAGGGTAGGCTGTCTGTTCAAAATAACTTTTCTGTCTTTGATAACTTCTTCCAGAATTTCCCAGACTTCCGGAGGAGCCTGTTCAATAAGACGATTGGAGTTCCTGATATTGTAGGCTAAACCCCTCTTCATAATTTCACTAATCACAAAAGGCTTGAATAATTCCAAGGCCATTATCTTTGGCAGACCGCATTCATCCAGTTTTAATTCCGGGCCAACCACGATAACGGACCGTCCTGAATAGTCCACGCGCTTACCGAGCAGGTTCTGCCTAAATCTGCCCTGCTTCCCTTTAAGCATTTCTGAGAGAGATCGAAGAGCTCTCTTAGTGCCTACCTTAGAAGCTCCGCCGCGAGTTCCGGGATCAATCAATGAATCAATTGCTTCCTGAAGCATTCTTTTCTCGTTGACAATAATTACATCCGGCGCGCTGAGCTCAAGCAGTTTCTTTAAACGATTGTTGCGGTTAATAACGCGCCTGTAGAGATCGTTTAAGTCTGAGCTGGCGTACCTGCCTCCGTCTAAGGGCACCATAGGGCGTAAGTCGGGCGGCATCACCGGCAATACCGTCATCACCATCCATTCCGGCCTCATATTATTAGATACCATGGACTTAAAGAACTTCAATCTCCTGAACATTTTCTTAGATTCAATATCTTCTTTGGTGTCCACCAAGGCCTTCTGCATTATTTTTATCTCGGCGGAGAGATCAAGCCCTTCCAGAACTTGCCTGATACCTTCCCCACCCTGACCGACAGTAAAAACGTTGCCGAACCTCTTGCCTAAGTTCAAAAATTCCCTCTCCTCCAAGACCTTGCCCGGCCTTAAGGCCTTTAAGGATTCCTTGGCGGTCATAGCACCTTCCTTCAGTTCCTCCCAATTGTCGTCTTCCACGCGGCTGCGGGATTTAAATTCTTTATCTATTTCCGTTAAAGCCGTTTTTCTCTTTTCTTCGTCAACGGAAGTAACAATGTAAGCGGCATAATAAGTAACTCTCTCCAGCTTAGAAAGAGATTCGTTCAGGGCCATGCCAATCCTGCTCGGCAAACTTCTTAGAAACCAAGTGTGAACCACCGGAGTGGCAAGTTTAATGTGCCCCATTCTTTCACGCCTCACCGAGGCTCTGGTGACTTCTACTCCACATTTATCGCAGACAACTCCTTTGTAGCGAATTTTTCTGTATTTACCGCAGTAACATTCCCAATCTTTGGTGGGACCGAAAATACGCTCGGAAAAAAGTCCGTCTTTTTCAGGACGTTGAGTCCTGTAGTTGATAGTTTCAGGTTTAATGACTTCGCCGTATGACCAGCCTCCTTTTTCGCGGGGGCCAATCTGCTCCGGAGAAGCAATACTGATTTTTAACGCTTTAAAAGTTGAATCTCTTTCCATATTATTTATTCTCTTCTTCGTGGACCAGCTCGATTGAAAGCCCCAAGGCCTTTAATTCGTTTAACATCACATTAAAAGCGGCTGGGATATTCGGTTTCTTAATTTTCTCTCCCCTGATTATCGACTCAAAAGCGGAAGAGCGGCCCATAATATCATCTGACTTAATGGTGAGCATTTCCTGCAGGACATGCGAAGCACCATATCCTTCCAGAGCCCACACCTCCATTTCTCCGAAACGCTGTCCGCCGAGCTGAGCCTTACCACCGAGCGGCTGCTGGGTAATAAGTGAGTAAGGGCCGACTGAACGAACGTTAATCTTGTCTGTCACCAAGTGATTCAGTTTCATAATGTACATGACACCTACTGTGACTTTATTATCAAAAGCTCTTCCGGTTCTGCCATCAAAGAGAGTTACTTTGCCGTCTTCCGGCAGACCAGCCTTCTTAAGTTCAGCTCTGATTTCACCTTCGGTGGCGCCGCTGAAAACCGGAGTCACAGCCCGGTAACCGTTCCTCTTAGCAGCCCAACCTAAGTGAGTTTCAAAGAGTTGGCCTAAGTTCATACGGGAAGCGATACCAAGCGGATTCAAGATTATATCGACAGGGGTGCCGTCTTCCAGATAAGGCATATCTTCCACGGGCAAAACCCTGGAGACTACACCTTTGTTGCCGTGCCTGCCGGCCAACTTGTCGCCTGGCCTGATGTTGCGGAGTTCGGCTACCTGAACCTGAATTCTCTCTACTACTCCCGGATCAAGTTTGTCTCCCTTTTCTCTAGAAAATATCTTAATGCCGACGACTCTGCCCTGTTTGCCGTTGGGTAATTCCAAAGAAGTATCTTTAACGTCCCTGGCCTTTTCTCCGAAAATAGCGCGGACCAACCTTTCCTCAGGCGTGAGTTCACTCTCTCCTTTAGGGGAAATTTTTCCAACCAGAATATCTCCGCCTCTCACTTCGGCTCCAACGCGGATAATACCGCTCTCATCCAAGTTCTTAAGCTTATCCTCGGCCACATTCGGAATATCCGGGGTAGTAATTTCTGGGCCAAGTTTGGTGTCGCGGACATCAACATAAAAATCTTCAATATGAATAGAAGTGAACCTGTCGTCCTGGACAACACGTTCGGACAAAATAATAGCGTCTTCAAAATTCAAACCGCCGAAAGAAACGAAGGCCACAGTCAAATTCTGCCCCAAAGAAAGCGTTCCCTGGTCCATAGCATGGCCGTCGGCTAGGGCGTCGCCCTTGCCAACCTTATCGCCTTTCTTAACGAGGGGTTTTTGGGTAACCGCCATAGAACCATTCACCATTTTAAACTTGGTTAATTCGTGAGTAACAGACTTTCCTTCGGCTGGTTTAACAGTAACGTGATTGCCATCAAGTTCGCTCACCACTCCGGCAACATCGGAGAAAACCATATAACCGGAATCTCTGGCCACCACATCCTCAACGCCGGTGCCAACATAAGGGGCTTCGGGTTTAATGGAAGGAACGGCCTGACGCTGCATGTTTGAGGCCATGAGGGCGCGGTTAGCATCATCATGCTCTAAGAAAGGCACGAGTGAAGTAGCCACGCTGAAAAGTTGGTTGGGGGAAATATCTATAAAACTAACTTCGCTGCTCTGACAAATTCCAGGCTTACCTTTAATTCTCGCGTCTACCTGACGCTCGGTAATATTGCCCGACTTATCAAATTCGGTGCTTGAAGCCGCAATCTTATGTTTTTCTTCTTCGGCGGCATCCAACCAGAAAATTTTTCCGGTAAGTTTGCTCTTTTTAACTTCAATATAAGGAGTAACGATAAAACCGTAGTCATTTAATTTGGCATAGTTGGTGAAAGAACTAACCAAACCGATACTCTGTCCTTCCGGAGATTGAATCGGACAAATTTTACCGTAGTAAGATTCGTGCACGTCGCGGACTTCAATACTCGCTCTTTCTTTAGTCAGCCCTCCGGGGCCCAGGGCGGTTAATCTTCTCTTATGTTCCACCTCGGATAAAGGGTTGCCCTGGTCCATAAACTGAGAAACCGAAGAAGAAGAAAAGAATTCCTGAACAACGGAAGTCAAAAGCCTGGGGTTAACCAAAGTGACTGGATTTAAGAGCTCGTCCTCAATAGTAGACATCTTGTCCTGGACGTTCCTGCGAAGCCTGGCGAACCCGACTCTCAAACGGCTCTGTAAAAGTTCCCCGACAGCTCTGACGCGCCTATTGGAAAGATGGTCAATATCATCGGCCTGAGCCTTCGGATCGCTGTTAAGTCTTATAATTTCTTTAATAACTTCCGCTAAATCTTTGGCTTCCAGAACCTTACTCTCAGAACCGGTCATCTCCAGCCTCTGATTGAGTTTAAAGCGGCCGACACCAGAAAGGTCGTAACGGGAAACATCCCAAAACATCGCGTCAATAAGCCTCTTGGCATCATCGGCAGTGGCCAAATCGCCTGGCCTAATTCTCTTGTATATCTCTAAATAAGAATCGGGTAAGGTTTTAGCGTCATCGTCTTTTAGGGTAACTTTAATAGCCTCTCCAAAAGTCTTGATCATCTCTTCATCGGACATACCAAAGACCCGCAACAACGAGGTAACGGCCGCTTTCCTATGGCGGTCTATTTTCACGGCTATAAAGCCGTCGGAATCGGTTTCAAATTCCAGCCAAATGCCGCGATTAGGTATAATCTTGCCGCCGAAAAGTTGCTTGCCGCGGTAAGTGCTGGAAGTGAAATAAATTCCGGGCGAACGAATGATTTGAGAGATAACAGTTCTTTCAACTCCGTTAACAACGAAAGTACCTCTCTCGGTCATAATAGGGAAATCTCCCAAATAAACTTCCTGTTCTTTAGACCGGCCCGTCTTTTTATTAACCAACTTTAGATTAGCCCTTAAAGGGGCTTCGTAGGTGATGCCCTTTTCGTAGACCTCTTTAACGTCGTACTTGGGTTCACCAAAATAATAATCTTTAAAATACAACTCAATGTCTCCGACATGACTTCTGATAGGAGATATTTCTTCAAAAAGTTCTGTAATGCCTTTTTCTATGAACCATCTATAAGAGTCGGTCTGAATAGCATACAGTTTGGGCTGTTGTATGGGCGCGCCAGGATGGGAAGAAAAAAGTTTTACTTGTAGTTTGGGCATAAAATAAATAAACCTGGCCTTTACTTAAAAATAAGGCTGACAAAAATTGCAGTTGCCTATCTTTCGAGATGAATTATTTTTATAGTGGCAATCAAAATTTTCTAGGAGTCACATTAAAAACCAGCTTTTCTGCCGGCGATATTAATAATAATACCTATAAGTAAAGATAGTGTCAATAGGTTGGAGCCTCCATAGCTCACGAAGGGTAAGCTCACCCCGACCACGGGGAGGAGGCCAAGAGCCGAGCCTAAATTAACTATCATATGGAGCAAAATAACGATAATAGTGCCTAAACACAGGAATTTGTAGAAGTTATTGTTCTGCTTGTCACCAATGAGCGCTAAACGGTATATGAGGATAAAGAAGGCCAGGAGGATACTCAATCCTCCTAAAATACCCCATTCCTCAACTAGCCCGGAAAAAACAAAATCAGTGGCAGCCACCGGCAAAAAGCCGAGCTGAACTTGTGTCCCCTGCTCAAACCCCTTACCAAAGAATCCCGCCGAACCGATGGCTATCTTAGATTGAATAACGCTGTAATTAACTCCCAGAGGGTCGCGTGATTCATCAAACAACGCCAGAATCCTGTCTTTTTGGTATCCTGCCAGCGCGAAGTTCCACCCTAGAGCTAGGATAACTAGGGCCAAGCCTATGAAGCTCAGCGTGTGTCTTATAGGCAGCTCGGAAACCAATAAATAACCGAACCAAAGGCCGCAAATAATTAAGGCGGTGCCTAAATCTGGCTGAATCAGTATTAGCCCCAAAGGGATGACGGTGTATATAAGTGACGTGAGTATTATCCGATAGCTAGCGATAGCCACGTGCCGGGAAGCAAAAAATCGTGAGAAGAGGAGTATTAAAGCGGCCTTCATAAACTCGGAAGCCTGAATCTGAGCCGGACC
>DASRUQ010000045.1:0-7854 GCA_035655355.1 Minisyncoccota bacterium | reverse complement strand
ATACATAAACCACCAGAAGTATTAATCTGACCACTAACATCAAGTTTGTAACTCGGCCCCGTCGTCCCGATGCCGACGTTGCCGGCGCCCGCAACACCGCTTGATTTTATTGTAAGATACGTGCCTAATCCCTGACCTGGACCATATCCTGGGCCTATCTTAAGATTGTTACTATCGTCATCATCAATCGCAATATAGAAATTTTCAACATTATCTTTATCAACTATTTCTAATCCGGCGCTATACCCTCGTAATCTGATTCTCTGACTACCATCTGTTTCGCTTGTAAGACCACCAAGTATATCTAATTTTGTCCCAGGCCCCGTCGTCCCAATCCCCACATTTCCCGTATTAAAGTAGATATTGGAGCCGCTCGTTATCCACTGACTGCCTCCCGCTGCCGCTTGCCACGTCCCCACACCAGAAGTATCAGAAGTTAAAACGTAACCGGCTGTAGGGGTAGTAGTCAGTTTGAATCCGGTTGACTCAATAGTCCCAGCCACAGTTAGCTTCTTGGTGGAATCATTCCAGAAGAAGTCGTTGGAGCCGGTAATCTGGTTGGTGCCGATGAAGTATGCGACTTGGCCGGTTAAGGCAGCTTGGGCGTAGGCTAGGAGGCTGCTTTCGTTGGAGACAGGCTGATTGGATTCGTTGTTGACGGCCAGACTGCCGGTGGTGGGATAGAGGCTGAGTCTGGAGCCTAACTCCCAGAAACCAGGGTTGTCGCCGCCGTCATTGATGGCCAGAGTTTGATTCTTGTCAGCTTCGAGGACAGCGCCCAGCTCATAGGCGCCGGTGGTGGAGTCATAGACGTAGTAATAGTAGTTGGTGGTGTTGTTCTGGGGGTCGGTGGGCAGCACGGCAGAGGTGGTGCTGAAAGTGGTGGAGGTGAGATCAATCGGCAGCCAGCCGGAGCCGTTGACCTTTTTGAAGTTGGCTTCATTTTGACAGGCATAGGACCAGCCGGTGGGTGGAGCGGGCAGATTCCAGCTGGCGCAATTAGGAGAGGTATCGTCAGGCAGAGAGACATAAATCACATTGGAGGAGCCGAAAGAAGGAGGAGAATTGCCGAGATTCAGCAGAGACAGGGTTTGACGGACACTTTCCAAGCCGGTTAGCCGGTTGCTGTCTCTGGCTTGCTGGAGCTGACCTAACGGGTTCAGGAAGACGACGGCAGTGGTGCTGAGAACGGCCAGGATACCGACGACGATGAGGAGTTCGACGAGGGTGAAGGCAGAAACGCTTTGGCGGGGAAAAAAGTAGTGCTTAATAAAGTTCTTACAACTTAATTTATACTTAAACATTAGCTTGAAACTAATTATACAACATAATAATTTTATTGTTTACCAAGTAGGGCTTCTAACTTACTCCAATATGCCGTCCAGATTGACGTCATAGATGATAGATTCGTTAATAAGACGGTAGTCCGTGAGTTCATTATCGTTAAACCAAAGAGCTATCTCTTTTTGAGCCTCATCGGGAGAACCGGAGGTGTGAATTAAGTTTCTCACGGCCCGGCCGTCAAGGTCCGCCATTTCGTAAGAATCTGTAGTGAAATCACCTCTGATAGTACCTACGTCTGACGTTAAAGGCTCAGTACCTCCGGTCGCTTTTCTCACTATGCCCACCGCGTGCATTCCCTGCCAAACCATAGCTACCACCGGACCGGACGCAAGATATTTTTTTAGGTTCTTCAGAATTATTTCAGTGACTTTTGTTGGGTCTTCCGATGGAGGGGTTTTACCCTTCTTTTTATAAGACTCAATAGTCTTCAGTCCGGTTTTAACGCGCCACTCCGGATCAACCAAGTAATGCTTCTCAATAAAGTCAGCTGGAGCCACCGTCATTTTTAAACCCACCAGTTTAAGGCCTAATTGTTCATAACGCTTAACTATTTCTCCTATCAGACTCCTCTGAACGCCGTCCGGTTTGATGACTACTAAAGTTCTTTCTTTTTTGATGTTATCCATTTATTTCTTCTTTCTTATTTCTATACTTAACTCTTTTAACTGTTCCTCCGAAACTCCGGAAGGCGCTCCCATCAATAAGTCTCTGCCATCACCGGTCTTCGGGAAAGCAATGACTTCCCTGATGTTTGGCTCCCGCTCCATAATCATCAGGAACCGGTCTATACCTGGGGCGATGCCGCCATGGGGCGGAACACCATATTCAAAAGCTTCCAAAAGATGTCCGAATTTTTCTTTCACGGCCGCGGGATCGTTGCCCATAACTTCAAAAACAGAAGCTAGAAGCTCCGGGTTGTGGGTTCTGATTGACCCTCCGCCTATCTCGTAGCCGTTCAAAACAAAATCGTATTGCTTGGCAAGCATAGCGGCTGGATCTTTCTTAAACTGCTCCAGAAAATCGGCCTTGTCTTTGACCGCGGGTTGAGTAAAGGGATGGTGTACCGCGTCCCAGCGTTTTTCGCTTTCTTTCCATTCAAACATAGGGAAATCAACTACAAAACAAAAGGCTAACTCATCGGGGTCGTTTTTATCCTGCCTGATATCCGGCTTATCGGAATTATATTTCTCCATAACTTCTTTGTAAGTTAGCCTAGGAAAAGGAATCTGCTGGATTTTTTTATGCGGGTAAAGCTCTTTTACAATTTTAATATAAAGTTCTTCTATTAAAGATAAAATCTCCTCCTTCTCAATGAAGCTCATTTCAATATCAAGCTGAGTAAACTCCGGCTGTCTGTCGCCACGGGTATCTTCGTCTCTAAAACACCTGGCTATTTGGAAATAACGTTCCAAACCACCAACCATCAGGAGTTGTTTATACTGTTGAGGAGACTGGGGTAAGGCGTAGAAGTTGCCAGGGTAAACACGAGAAGGCACTAAATAGTCCCTAGCTCCTTCCGGAGTTGATTTGCCAAGACTCGGAGTTTCTACCTCCACGAATCCCGCGGCGGTTAAAAAATCACGCATGAATTTAATAACTTTATGGCGGTTACGAATATTTTTAGCTACCCGGGGCCGCCTCATATCCAAGTAACGGTACTGCATACGAAGATCTTCGCTTATTTCGTGGCCGTCTGTATTTAAAGCAAAAGGAGGAGTCTTCGCTTTAGTAATAATCTCCAAGCTCTTTACCTGAACTTCAACTTTACCGGTTTTCAAGACCTCATTCTGCATCCCGCTGGGCCGTTCGGCGACTATTCCCTTAACTCTAATAACCCATTCGGGGCGAAGCGTGTCGGCTAGAGCGTAGAGTTCCGGATTTTCTTTAGGAACGAAAACCATTTGAACCAAGCCAGATCTGTCGCGAAGGTCAATAAAAATAATCTTGCCGTGGTCACGGCGAGAGTCAACCCAACCGGCTAACTCTACCTCTTGCCCTATAAGAGAGGGTATTTCTTCCGTCAGAATTCTCATAAAAGTGAGTCCATCATATCATCTTTCTTTAAAAATATTAAGCCTGCCTTCATCGGCCTCAATATGCACCGTACCGGCCAAGTCATTCCGATAAATCGCCGAACCAATAGCTGCCAGTCTGTCTAAAGCATCTTTAGTCGGATGGCCGTAAGTATTTTTACCTACCTGGATCACAGAAACCGCTGGAGTAGCTTCTGCCAGGAACTCATCTCCACTGGAATATTTGGAGCCGTGGTGAGCCACCTTCAAAATATCTATATTCATGTCGTATTTTCCAGCCAAACGGCGCTCCACGTCAAAACCGATATCTCCGATAAATAAAGTCTTCACTCCTCCAGAAAACAGCTCAGCCGCCAGAACAGTATTGTTTAATTCTGTGTCCCCTAATTCTGTCTCGTCCGGAGAAAGGAATTTAATTTCACTCTCCCGGTATTTGATCCCGTCTCCCTCCATCAGGCGTAAAGTATTCACGTGCTTTTCCTTAAGAGCCGAGGCTAAACTCTTCCAGCTCTCGGTTTCGCCCTGGCGTCCGTTCCAGATAAAGTAACTTACTTCGTAACGGTCAAGAAGAGAGATGAATCCGGTGAAATGATCCGCCTGCGGATGAGAAAGAATAACCAGATCTATTCGCCTATCGGTAGCCGGCAGGATCTTCCCTAAGTCGTTTAAAAGAGATTTATCGGGGCCTCCGTCAAAAAGAATTTTTACTCCCCCAGGAAGAATAGCCAAGGCAGAATCGCCCTGACCTATATCCATAAAATAAAGATTGAGATAACTTCGCGGTCCTCCTACAGCTACCCAGTACCAGACCAGGCAGTTAAGAAGAAATATTCCCAAATAAATTGATGATAAAGATTTCATATCCTAAAAATAATCCTGTTATCCAGGCGGCTAAAAGTGACAAGTGGTAAGAAATTAAGCCCAAAACCACTGTTACAAACCCCAGAAACATCGTAATCGGCATTAATCCCAGTATCAAGACATTAGCGAGCAACGACCACGGAGAAAAGTAGCCGAAAGTGCCGATAATAATCGGGAAAGCGGCAAATTGAGCCGAGGCCGTTTGTAACGCGTTCTCTCTCCAATTCAAGAAGCCTCCTTCAGCTTTTACTTTTAACAGTCTCTGAAGCAATTCTTTTAATAAGGGCTGAATATAAACCAAACCGATGAGAGCCGCGAAAGAAAGTTGGAAGCCGACATTAAAAACCAGCAAATCAGGATTTAAAAGAAGCATAATGGCAGCGGTAAGGGTAATGGCGTTTCTGACACTATAAAGACGGCTGTTTTGCCGGGAGACCAGAAAAACTATGCCCATAACTGCCGCCCGGACAACAGATTCTTCCGCTCCGGTCATAATGACAAATGCGATTACAAAAAGAACGGAGAGCCAGAAGGCTGTTCTTCTTTTGGTGAAATAAGCAAAAACACTTCCCAAGCCGACGGTGATAATGGAAATGTTATACCCGGAAAGAGCTACTAAGTGCGTTGTGCCGCTATTCTTTAAACTAGTTACGAAACTATCAGAAAATTCAGCTCTCTCACCGAAAAGCAGGCCGGATAAGAAGGCGGCTTTTTCTTCAGGGAGAACCCGGAAGATTTTAGTAACCAGGCTTTCTTTAAAAGAGAAAAGCTTCAACCTTAAGTAACTGCCTCCGTTAAGGCCCGTGTCTTTTATTAAAGGGTGATTAACATAATGAAGTCTGCCTGAGGCCGATTCGGTAATTTTACCGGTAATTATTAAAACTTCTCCATAGGAAAACTCAGGATAAAGCGGAACATAGAGTCTAACTTCCCCGCCGTATGGCTTTTGTAAAGCTACATCCAATTGCTGATCTGTCAGGCCGGACTTTGGGTATCCCGAAACAACAGCTTCGAAAGTTATCTGCTCATCCAAAGGGAAGTTTTGTTTATTTTCGGAATGATAAAAATGGTAGTAAAAAGAACCAAATAATAATGAAAGGAGCACCATGCATCCCCAAAAGAATCTTCCGTCTTTCACCCACCAAACTAGAGCCGCAACGGCAGCCACTAAGAAGAAATTTAAGGAAAGGCTGGCTATGCCAATGCCTACGATAAAGGAAAACGAGATGTAAAAAGCAATATCGTATGCCCGCATAATTAAAACTCTATAGCTATCTTGGCAAATTCTTTCTTGTTAAAAGGGTGTTTAATCTCTTTCATTTCAGTAACAAGATCGGCGCGCTTGAGAAAAGTCTCCGGCGCGTCACGGCCCGTAAAGAGCACTATTTTCCCCGGGGCTAAATCAGAAACAGTTTCCAAAACTTCCTCCGCGGTTAATAATCCCAGAGATACCGCTACATTAACTTCATCCAGAACAATAAGGTCCCACTTGGGAAGTTCTTCCTTAAATAGTTCCAACGCCTTTCTGGCGGACGCAGCGTGTTCTTCTATAGGCAGGGTGTCGCCCAAAATACCAACAAAGCCCAAACCCATTTTTTTAAGCTCAAAGGAACCCTGGCCGGACTTGTTCGCCATAACTATCTCGTCTTCGCCGGATTTCCAGGGACCTTTGATGAACTGAATCATAAGGACATTTCTTCCCTGTCCGACAGCTCTCACCGCCTGCCCTAAAGAAGCAGTTGTTTTACCCTTTCCGTTACCCGTGAAAACTATCAACATGAAATTGAATTATAACACGGGAAATCTTTAAGTGTGGTCTATGTAATTAGGCAAGCCTTTAAGAGATTTAATAACATTAACAGCCGCTGTGGTTGCTTCGCCAACTGATTTGGTAACTTGGTTAATGCCACCGCGAGCCATACCGCAAGCCCAGATGTTTTCGTTATTCGTTAACATACCTTCATTGGTCTTAATAAAATCTCCCGTTACCTCCAGCCCTAGTTGTCTAGCAAAGTCCAGTGAAGAGGCTGTCCCTAAAGCTATAAAAAGTCCTTCTAGAGATAAAATATCCATATTATCAAGGACCAGAGAATCGGCAAATTCATTCCCTTTAATTTCTTTGGCTCGAGCTTTAATAACTTCTACATTTTTCGACGATAAAAGATTAGCGTAGCCAGCTGAAAAGTTAACTTCCGGGTTGTTAGAGACAATCTTGACCGACTTGGCATAAGTAACCAGTTCGATAGCTTCTTCGGCGGCTAAATTGCCGTTGCCTAAGACTATAGCCTCCTTACCTTTATAAAGCGGCCCGTCACAGGTTGCGCAATAATAAACCCCTTTGTTGCGATATTCTTTTTCTCCTGGAATATTGGCTTTAATATAATTGGCACCATGGGCCAGAATAAGTTTTTCGGCGGAAAATTCTTTTAAAGATGCTGTTTTCACAAAAACTAACCCATCGCGTTCCTCTATATGAGTCACTTCATCACGCTCATACATCACGCCTTCACGTACCGACTGTTCTATCATATTGTCCAGGAGAGTCCGGCCGGAGATACCGTCGGGGAAACCCGGGAAGTTTCTAACATCAGCCGCGTAAGACAGACCACTCTCTCCGTCCTGACCTACAACTAAAGTCTTAACGCCGGCACGAGACAAAAAAATAGAAGCTGACCACCCTGAAGGTCCGGCTCCTACTATGATTACCTCATATGAATTCTCCACAGTTTGATTTTAAACTGTAATTACTCCACCGCCAAGCATTTCTCCTCCTGGAGAATAAAAAACCGCTGACTGACCAGGGGCTACGAATTTTTGAGGACGGTCAAAAACAAGCTCTAATGAGCCTTTAGAACTTTTAACAAGACTAGCTTTACTAAGGGGTTGCCTGTAACGCAACCTGGCATAAACTTTCGCATTTCCTTGGCTGCTTAATACCAAATTAGCTGAATTTAATTTAACAACCTTAGTTTGAACAGCTTCAATCTCCTCTGCGTCTCCTAAAATTAAAGTATTAGTCAAAGCGTTTTTACTTATCACGTAGTATGGCTTGTTGCCCGAGATTTTAATGCCATGTCTTTGACCAACAGTGTAGAAATAATTACCTTCATGCTCTCCCAGCGTCTCGCCCTTAACGCTTAAAACCCTACCTCTCTTAACGGGCAAATATTCTCCCAAGAAATCACGCATGGTTACTTTGCCTATAAAACAAAGCCCTTGGGAATCTTTTTTCTTAGCGGTAGGCAGTTTCGCCCTGGCGGCAATACGCCTGACATCCGATTTTAAATAATCGCCGATAGGAAAAAGACAGTATTTTAACTGTTCTTGTGTAAGCGTCCATAGGAAATATGATTGGTCTTTATTCTTATCTTCGGCTTGGAATAATTTATAGACAATTTTAAATTTTGATTTGTCATTTTGATTTTTGAATTTTCCTGCCTGCCGGTAGGCATGGGATTTTTGAACTTTTACATAGTGGCCGGTCGCAATATAATCAGCGCCTAACTCTAAGGCCTTCTTAAGGAAAAGTCCGAACTTAATTTCTTTATTGCACATTA
Organism: Minisyncoccota bacterium; assembly: GCA_035655355.1. Lineage (GTDB taxonomy): Bacteria > Patescibacteriota > Minisyncoccia > UBA6257 > Colwellbacteraceae > 2-12-FULL-43-11. Next base: position 59 of record DASRUQ010000045.1, on the reverse strand, counting down.
CATCCGGATTGGGGGTAAAGCCATCAGCGTAACCCTTAACCATATAGTCCACCACCGCC
>DASRUQ010000044.1:0-7318 GCA_035655355.1 Minisyncoccota bacterium | reverse complement strand
CATCCAGTACTTGAAACCCTAGATAAAAGTACAGGATACTTACTTTATACCATAAATAAAGCTATTTGTCAATATACAACCGATTCTGTATCCAGCAGTAATCCCCTACTTTAAGAGATCAACGATGGAAACCAAGGTCAGCCGGATTGTCTCCTCCGGGAATATGCCCTATTGCTCCGCCCGATTTTTCAAAAACTTTTCTTAATTTAGCTGTTTCATAAGCCAGTTCTTTAGTAGTTTCGCCCATGTCCTTCTTAATCTTGCCCAGAGACCAATAGTCTATGACTAATTTACTATCTCCAAAAATATGCTTTATTTTATGTTTTTTGGCTATCTGAAAAGCATACTTACAGGCCAGCAATTCTCCGAAATTATTGGTTGTTCCTTTGTTGAAGACCCAATGTTTGCCGCGATGATTAATTCCCCTAGCTGGAACTACTTCGTGCAGTAAGTTATTCCCTTTTTCATCGGTCACGCTAATCTCTACACCCTTGCCGTAACCCGTGCCGGCATCAAAATAAATTCCCTTAATGAGCTTTTTCCACTTCTTGGATTTAACTTCGTAAGCGGCGCCTTGGCTTAGCCACTCCCGCGCGTCCTCCTTGGTGGCGAAACCTTTGTACCTGGCGCCCACCACTCCTTCGACTTTTTTCTTACAATCAGCCCAGCTAGACATAACACCTTTCTCTCCAGTGGAGGGTACAAGGTAAGCGTAAAAGTTGTTGACACTCTTTTTGGACATAACTGATGAATTATTTCCGAATTTTGAGAGCAGTTAAGGCAGGAAGTTTTTTGCCGGCTAGATAATCCAGCATGGCCCCGCCTCCGGTAGAAAGAAAGATATTTTTAGAAGTTTCCCATTCTTTTTGAACCAACTTTAAGGAAGCTACGGTTTGGCCACCTCCGACCACTACGGAAGCTTTTTTATTGGCCAAAATGGCTTTCCAGATGGCTTTAGTACCTTGGGAGTACTTCTTGTTTTCGAAAAAGCCCACAGGACCTCCCCAAACAATGGTACGCGATTGCTTGATAATAGAAGCGTAATAAGAAGCAGTCTCCGGCCCTACATCGAGGATTTTATTGGCGTCGCCAGTTGAATCTTCTGGGACTATTATTTTTTTGTTCTTGAGAAGTTTTTTGGCAAATCTCACCATATGATCTTCCACCATGGATTGGCCCACATTGGCCCCCATGGCCTTCAAGAAGGTATTGGCTACTCCTCCTCCCAAAAGGATGAAATCAGCTTTTTTAATAAGGTTCTTAATAACCCCGATTTTATCAGACATCTTAGTTCCTCCGATTATAAGAGTGAATGGCTTTTGAGGCTTTTTTAGAACCGAATTTAAGTTCTTTATTTCGGCTGAGAATGTCGGGCCGATACCACTTTTAATAAACTTAGTTATCCCCACATTAGAAGCGTTATCGCGGTGAGCGGTGGCAAAGTCATCATTAATGTATTTATCTCCGAGATTAGATAAAGCTTTAGCGAAAGAAATGTCGTTAGCTGTTTCTCCGGGGTTAAACCTAAGATTCTCCATCAGGAAAACTGCGCCCGGCTTAGACGATACGATAACCAAATAATCAGATGCTAAATCTTGGGCCGAGAGAAAAATAATCCTTTTCTTTAGAGACGTCTCCAGGGGTTTTTGAAATTTTTTCAAACTAAACTTTTTATCATAACCATCGGGGCGCCCGAGATGAGCCATAATTACAACTTTAGCTCCGTTCTTATTAAAAGCTTTAATAGTTTGGACGGCTTTCCTAAAACGCAGGGACTTACCGGGGCGGTTTTCTTCTATATCCAAGTTAACACGTAAAAGATATGTCATAGGAGGAATTATATACGAAAAAGAGCCACGATTAAATGTGGCCCTTTTAAGCTTAAGCTGTCCCAGCAGCCGGTAGAAATATGACTTCTGTAACTTTCGCCGGAGGCGAAGGCAGCAGTAATACTTTAGGACGCCCGGAGAGCAGCTTCATCGGCTTGGGAGCCGGAAGTAAAAGCATAACAGATAGCTTTTTCATAAGCCGGTTTTTGTTAATTGTTAAAGAGCGAGTTTATTTTATCAAATTTAAACCCCTTCCTAAGAAGGGGTTTAAACCAACAAATTTTAGTGACAATCCTCGGTAACGAGTTACTAGGGATTGCTAATCACTCACTCTGAAGGCACTATACACTATTTTTTACTAAAAGTCAACGGCTCTTGAAAACGAAGAGCTTATAGCCAATGAAGTTCCAAATTAATCCAGCTAAGCTTCCGAGCGCCGCGCCAACAATACCCCACTGATCGGAGTTGAAACCGGCAGCAGGCTGGATACTACTGAATATATAAACGGCAATACCTACGTTAAGAAGGAAACCAATGACGCTGACCGCGAAAAACTGGATAAATTCCTGAGGAGTCTTTTTGCTTATATTTCCTGAAAATGTCCAGTATTTATTCCAGAAATAACTGTTAACGTTAGCAACAACGAATGAGGCGCTTTTATAGAGGAAATAAAAAGTTAAGCCGAACAGGCCAAATAAGATGAATTCTTCTTTTGGGTCAACGGCAAAGTATAGGGTTAGAAACCCGAGAACTCCCCAATCTATCAAGGTGTTAAGAACTCCAATAACGCCGAACTTCGCTATCGGCCAGACGATGCTTATTTTACCGCTTATCGCTTTTGCTACCAGAAGCCCAACGGGTGTTCCAATCAAAAAGAATGGGATTATATAAGGATAGTAACTTGCATAGAGAGCCGGTTCCGTGACGTTTAGAATCGGTAAGAAAAAGATGCCTATGAGCAAGCCCGCCGACAAACCGAACTTATAATCTCTTTTATCCATTAAACTGGTTACTAAAAGAATGGGAAGCTAAGTGAGACTATCATTATCAGAACAAAAGTAATCACAAAGACTTTAACGGCTAATTCTTTTTTATTTTTATTCAATTTCATAAGTAACACTGACTTGAACTGTTAAATCGCTGCTGCCGGCAGAAATACTGGGGGCGACCGAAGTTCCCATCCCCAAGGCTCCTCCTCCCTTGCTGTAAGTGTCGTAATAAGGGATAGGGCCGCCTTGAGATTCATAGAAATTAGTTACTCTCACAATTCTGACACGATTAACCTCCGCCATCAGTTTGGCTTTAGCTGCGGCTTTATTGAAGGCATCGGCTCTCGCCTGATCCAGGTATTTATCTGGGTCATCAACAGTGAAAGTTACCGAGCCTATTTGATTAACACCTCTTTCCGATAAACCGCCGAGAATATCGGCAACTTTATTCAAGTCTCTAACTTTAACCGAAGTGGTCTGAGTCATGGTGTAACCGTCTATGTAACTTTTCCTGGTGGTATCGTTATAAACATATTTAGGGGAAAGGTCGTAGCTTGAAGTCCTGATGTCTTTATCGTCCACCCCCTGGCTTTTAACGTAATCCACAGCGGCAGTTACCTTTTTGGCGTTATCCGTCTCAAGAGCCGCAGGGTTGCCGCCTTCGGATATCACCGAGAAGGAAAGTTTGGCGATATCCGGTGAAACAGTTGTCTTGCCCTCCGCGCTCACTGTTATGCTCCTCGATGGATAGAGGGAATTTCCCCACTCTAAGCCAAGATGCGTTCCTATGAGAACCGCCACTATAACAACGACCATGAGGACACTTTTTAAAATCTGATAGAAGTCTATTTCTTTCATCTGTATATTCATACTTACATTATATCACTAATTATCTTATGGAATTCAAGTGGCTTAAGACTTATTCCTCCGATCAAGGCTCCATCTATGACGCGCTCTTTGAGAAAAGCTTTGGCGTTACTGGCATTAACCGAACCCCCGTAAATAACTTTAGGCTTAATCTTGGAGAGCGTTTTTTTAATAAAGCTTATCATTAGGGATGCTCCTTCCGGAGTATCGGGCTTAGCTCCTTTAAAGGTGCTTATGGCCCAGACGGGCTCGTAAGCCACTATAAGTTTGCCCTTCTGAACCCGCCTGGGAATATCACTCTTAAGTTGATTAAGGACAAATTTTTTAGAAGCGGTGAGACCGCGACGCCTTATCGCACTTCCCTCCCCCACGCATAAAATAACTTTAAAGCCCGCCTTGAGGGCCGCTTTAACTTTCAGGGCTATAAGTTCGTCAGATTCTTTAAGATATTTTCTTCTTTCGGAGTGGCCTAGGATAATGTATTTCACACCTAAAGATTTAAGCTGATTGAGCGATGCTTCACCGGTATAGGGGCCTGATTTGGCGCCATATACGTCCTGTGCCCCTAATTCTGATTTATTTAGGACTTCCGCCACGTGCTCTAAAAAAACATGGGGCGGAGCTATTACTATTCCTACCCTGTCGGTGGCTCTGGCAAGTTTAACGGCTGAGGCAGGACTGCCAGGATTGGATTTCCAGTTAGCTATTATAAGCTTCCGCATACTCCTATTTTAACACTTTATGGAGCCTACGATAGACTAGCCAAGAAATGATGACGACAGCCACGACCACGATAACGCCATCAAAAGCTCTAAAGTACGGCTCCACGGTTTCCCAATTTTCTCCCGCCAAATAGCCCGCTGAAGTGAGAGCTAGGCACCAAATAAAAGAACCCAAGAGAGTGAGGATAGAGAATTTCCAGAGATTAACTTTAAAAAGTCCAGCTGGCAAAGAAATGAATGTTCTGACTATAGGCAAAAGCCGGCCTATAAAGGAAGATGTTAAACCGAAACGGTTGAACCATTTTTCGGCTAAGACCACATCATCGTCATCAAGGATAAGAATCTTGATTAAAAAATTAATTCCTTCGCGACCGTAGTAGCGAGCCAGCCAATAGCTTAAGATAGAACCGATAAAGTTGGCGAAAGTGGCCACAGAAACCACTGCCCAGAAATTTAATTCTCCCGAAGAGGCCAGAAAACCAGAGAAAGTCATGATGATTTCGGAGGGAGCCGGAATGTTGGCGCTCTCCACAACCATTAAAATAAAAATACCCCAGTAACCGGAATAAGAAATAACTCCCAGAATGAAGCTGGAAACCGCGGTTACTATGGCTTCAAACATAGCGTCTTAAAAGTTTAGCCGCGTCTTCAGGGGGAACCACGTTAACCTCTATGCCCGTACTCAATTCGAAACCAGCCGAGATATTCAGCTTGGGCTGAATCTCTATATACCAGTGGAAATGGGTGTGGGATTTTTTGTTTTTAGTTGGAGCTGTATGGATGAAGAAGTTATAATCAGGAGAATTAAGAGATGTTTCAAACCCCCTTAAGACTTTCTGGAGAGCTTCGGAAACGCATAATAAAATTGAATCCGGAGTTTCTTCAAAGAAAGGAATGTGACTTTTAGGGAAAACTCTAAGTTCGAATTCCCCTCTGGAAACGAAAGGAGCAAAAGCGACAGCACAGGCGTTCTCAAAGACTATCCTCTTTTTGTCGTGAAGTTCCATGGCTATTTCCGTACAGTGAACGCATTCTCCATTCTTTTTGAAATAAACTTCTGAACCTTTCAGAGAGTGTTCTACAACAGGCGGTATAATAGGCACGCCTAAAAGTTGGTAATGAGGATGGTAAATGGAGGCGCCGGCTTTCTCCCCCCAGTTACTAAACATAGAGACATAAGCCACATCTTTAGCCTCGAGTAGGGACAAATATCTATCCCGGAAAGCTTTAAGAACCGTATAACCTTCCAGCTTAGAAAGTTTGGGAAAGTTTTTGTTATGATCCCTGGTTACAAGAAGATCGTGATGCCCTACTCCCTTCATAAATAGATAAGGGCCTTTTTTTCTGACTTCAGGCTCAACTCGGCTGTGAGAAACTGCCGGATATCTGTTAGGGAATATTTGTAACCCCCAATTTTTTGAATTCGGGTCCACGAAATGTCCATTTTTGTCATAAACAGCTATGACCGGACCGTTCCCGGATTTCTGCGGATCTTCGAAAGGACAGCCTGATTTGGGCTTTTTCTGTGGTTTAGATTTACGCCTGAATTCTTCTGGTCTTTTCGCGCGACCGGGGGCAATCAGTATCCAATCTCCCGAAACTAAATCTTGTCTCAACTCGCTGCCTTTCATTGTTTATTCTTAATTCTATTTTCATAATACCATTCCATAACATCCTTAGCTATTGGAATGGCGTTTAAACTGCCTTCCTTAGCATCTTCAACCAGAACTAAAATTTCTATCTGCGGATCTTCGGCCGGCGCGTAACCGATAAAAAGAGCATTTATTTTAGCGTTATTTTCTATTTGAGCGGTACCTGTCTTACCCGCCACCTTAACTGGTAATGTAGAAAGCGCGTTAGACCCGCCGTAACTTTTAGAGACGGCGTCTTCCATGCCACGCCTTACTTCCGCAAATTGCGAGCTCAAGTCAGATAAATCCAGTAATTGTTTAGGGTCGCTTTGTTTCAGGTGAGGAACGTAAACCGGGCCGCCATTGGCAATCGCCGCGATACCGTTTATTAGCTCCAAGGGACTAATAGATAAATCTCCTTGGCCTATAGAAACATTGTAAGTATCTCCGACTCTCCAGGGCGTACCGCTGCGGGCTTCTTTTTCTGTTGGATTGGGCAGGAAACCGTAAGACTCGCTAGGCAAATCAATGCCGGTAACTTTATCCAAACCGAATTTCCTCCAATAATCATTCAATTTGTCTATGCCCAACCCTTTTAAACCCTCAAAGCCTCCTACGGTTTCATAGAAATAGACATCAGAAGATCTGGCGATGGCCGAGTAAAGATCAACCCAGCCATGCGCCTTCCAGTCCAAAAAACGGCTTGGTTTATCGGGAAAATATGGATTGGGTATCTCTATATAACCAATAGAAAGAATTTGTTTGGTGGGGGGCACTATATTTTCTTTTAAAATAGCTGAGGCGTGGATAGGTTTGATAGTTGAACCAGGATTGTAGACTCCGGAAACAGCTCTGTTAAAAAATGGTTTGTTGGCGTCCGAGAGAGGCGCCGAGAGATTATTGGGGTCAAAAGTAGGAAGACTGATAAGGCTTAGAACTTCTCCGGTTTTAGGATTTATAGCCAGGCCCACACCCGAAGTTTTTCCAAGAGAATTGAGACCCATCAACATACTTTTATAAAAGTACTCTTGCAGACCAGAATCTATAGTAGTTTTAAGCTCGTCCCCCTGCTTCGGTTCACTAACCACTTCGGTGCCTTGAGCTTCTCCAAGAGCATTCTTACGGGTAACCGTTTGGCCGTCCTGCCCCTTTAAGACGTCGTCGTAATACGCCTCCAGGCCGGTTCTGCCCTTAAAAGAATTATCTACATCACTAAACCCCACAAACCCGAGAACATGAGACAGGGAAACGCTGGTGTATTGTCTTTTATAACCATTGGC
>DASRUQ010000043.1:0-6602 GCA_035655355.1 Minisyncoccota bacterium | reverse complement strand
ATTTTTAACTATATGGGAGAAACGCTTCACCATCTCCGCGGTTCCGTCTGTAGACCCGTCGTTAATCACTAAAATTTCATAAGAATATTTAACCCGTGTAAGCTTGGAGTCTATATCTATTAAAGTTTCCGGCAGTCTCTTAACTTCGTTATAAGCCGGAATAACTACCGAGAGATAAGGATTCTTGGTCATTTTAATCTTTTTCATTATAAATCAGTTTTTGAAATGTAGCCACGGTAAAAGTGCCGATAATATCGAAGAAAAGATCTCCCATAGTGTCAGCCACGCCCTGCTGGGCTGATCTCAAGCCATGGCCAACAACAAATAAATCGTAAGTAAACTCCGTAAATTCCCAGACCACTCCCATTAAGGCTCCGAAACTTATTATTAAGAGTGCTCTGGCCCAAAAATTACCGGGCAACTTGAATTGTCCGGGATACATCTCAACGAGCCAGAGAAACACTAAACCTATCAAAACACCTCCCGAAAAGTGAATGGGAATATCTATCCAGCGAACACCCCAATAAAGAGAATAAAAAACTGCCGTGAGGTGAACCCCAAGTAAAACTAAACCTAGTGGGATTACCTTTTTCGCCATTGCTGACCTCTTCTCGCTTTCCTCAAGCCGTATTTCTTCCTTTCCACAGCTCTCGCGTCGCGAGTTAGATAGCCCTTAGCTCTCATTTCTTTCTTTAGATCCGGTAGCCACTTGATAATGGCCCTCGCTAAACCTAACTGCACGGCTTCAGCTTGGCCTTTAACGCCTCCTCCCGTGACCTTAACTTCTGCCTTCTTGATTGACTTCAGCTCTCCCCCAAGAGCTTTGAGGGGAGCAAAAGCGCTGATTTGATGCCTCATTGTCTGGAAATAATCCTCGTAGGGTTTGCCGTTAACAATTAAAACTGCTTTACCTACAGGTCCTTCGTTAAAAATTCTGACTCTAGCCGAAGCAGTTTTCCTGCGGCCGGTACTTTCAAAATACTTATGTTTCTTATCTTTCTCCATATTATTTTTCCACTATCAACATCTTCAGTCTCTTCGGTAAGAGTGAATTCTTGGGCAACATACCCTTAACGGCATGTTTCAAAACCCACTCGGCATTTCTGGTAAAAGCCTGCTCTAAAGTCCTGCTCTTCAAATGACCTACATAGCCAGTGTGGCGGTGGTACATCTTATCGGTAAATTTTTTGCCGGTAAACTTGACCTCTTTAAAATTCTTCACCAATACCTTAACGCCGCCAGATTTATTGGGTTGGTAAGAAGAGGCGTGTTTGCCCTGCAATATATGGGCGGCAAGGCTTGCAATTCTTCCGAGACTCTTATTTTTGGCGTCTATGATAATTTCGTTCATATTATTTTACAAATTCTATGATAGCTACCGGAGCGGCATCTCTCTTCCTTCTGGAAGCCGTCTTGATAATCCTGATATAACCCCCCTTCCTGCCCTGGTATTTCGGAGATATTTCATAATACAGTTTATTGGCTGACTTTTCCGGCAATCGGGCAAGTAATAGACGCAATGAAGCTAAATTTTGCTTCTTGGCTAAAGTGAGCAACTTCTCTGTCTTGGGTCTTATTTCTTTGGCTCTCGCCTCGGTTGTCTTAATGGACTCCTTCATCACGAGATTATGAATTAAGCCGGAGATAAAACTTTTTCTCCTGCCCGTGATTCTGCCAAATTTTCTACCCTTAACACCGTGTCTCATTATTCTTCACTTTCTTTTTCTTTAGCAGCCTTAGTAACCTTCTTTTTAGGCTTAACTTCAGCCTCTCCAATCTCTTCCTTAATATCAATATCGGCAATATGTTTAAAGTGGTCCAAAAGAATATCGGCGGCTTTGTGAACGGCACGGGACGGAGAAACAGTTCCGTCTGTTTCTACCTCAAGAATAACTCTGTTGTAGTCGGTCCTGTCTCCTACACGCATATTCTCTACGGTGAAGTTGACAGCCATAACTGGCGAGAAAATAGCATCCAAGGCCACGGTGCCAATCGGAAGCTTCTCTACCTTTTGGTTTTCTACGGGCACATAACCCAAGCCTTTCTCTACAGTTATTTCCACATCAATCTCGGCATCTTTAGAACTTAAAGCGGCTAGATGTAACTCTGGGTTAGCCACCTTTACATCGGCGTTGCCCTTGATGTCGTTAGCGGTAACTTCTTTCTCACCCTTAATCTTTAAGCTCAGAACCTGAGGCTCATCGGCATAAAAGTTAAACCTAACCTTCTTCAGGTTAAGACCGAACTCTACCACATCCTCCACTACTCCGGGGATAGTAGTAAATTCATGCTTCACTCCCTTAACTCTGAATCTGGTAATAGCGGCTCCGGGAAGAGACGAAAGAAGAACTCTACGGATAGCGTTGCCGGTAGTTAAACCGTAACCCCTGTAAAGACCTTCAATAGCAAAGATTCCCTTTTTGCCGTCCTCGGAAACTCTCTTTATTGATACGCTTTCACTTAAATAGGCGAATTGCATTAGTTTGTTTTATTTTTACGAATAGTAGTCGACGACTATGTTTATATCAAATACCTGTGGCACATTTTCAGGCTTAGCCAAAACTTCGGCCGAGAGAGTTGCCGGATCCAATCTAAGCCAAGCCGGAACATCGAACCCTTTTAATTTCTCGGTTAAATCCTTAAGAGTGCCGTGATTCCTGGATTGTTCTCTCACTCCAATCTTGTCTCCGACCCTCACCCTTAATGAAGGGATAGTGACTTTCCTGCCGTTAACAGTGATGTGGCCATGTGAAACAATCTGCTTAGAGGAACTCCTCGATGGCGCAAAGCCGAGTCTATAAATAACATTATCCAGGCGGGATTCTAAAATACCCAACACCTCGTCCGAGGTTACTCCTGGCTTCTTAAAGGCTTCCGCGAAAACGTTAGCCACTTGCCTCTCGTTCAGGCCGTAAGAGAACTTTAATTTCTGTTTCTCGCGAAGCTGGGTGCCAAACTCGGAAACTTTCTTTCTTCTCTTGCCATGCTGGCCCGGCCTGGAGGGCTTTCTTAACAGCGCGCTCTTAGGCGAATTAGCGCGGTCTCCCTTAATGGAAAGCTTCACGCCTAAACTCCTCTCCTTTTTCTCTAAGATTTTTTGCATATTATATTCTTCTGGATTTTGGAGGCTTAGGACCGTTATGCGGAATCGGGGTTACGTCCCTGATGGATAGAATGTTAAACCCTGAATTAGCCAAAGACCTGATGGCTGAGTCTCTGCCGGAACCCACACCTGAAACAACAACCTCAATATCAACTGGGCCAGTCTTAGCTACCTTCTCACTTATGGCCGCTATTATCTTAGAAGCTGCGAAAGGAGTGGCTTTCTTAGGACCGGAAAAACCGAGCGACCCCGCGGTAGCCCAGGCTAAAACACCACCCTTATCGTCTGTAATTGTCACTATGGTGTTGTTGTAAGAGGCTTTAATATAAACTCTGCCGGAGCTTACTTTCCTGCTTTCTTTTTTGACAGAGACCACCTTAATAGCCTCTGGCGCCTTCCCCGCTTCCGCGGTCTTATTGGTAACTTTCTTCTGTCCCATATTATTTCAGATCAACTTTTCTCTTACCGCTGCCGGCAGTATGCCTGACATTACCCCTAACAGTCCTGGAATTAGTTTTAGTCCTTTGGCCCCTGGCGGGCAATCTCTTCATATGCCTCACACCTCTGTAAGCTTTAATATCTTTCAGCCTGGCAATATTCGTCTTCAAAACTTGTCTGAGTTCTCCCTCTATCTTATAAGTCTTTTCCAATTCGTTTTTAATACGGTCAACTTCTTCGGGCTTCAGTTCCTTAGCGCGCTTGGTCGGGTTGATTTTGGTGACCACGCAAATTCTCTGGGCCGATGTCGTGCCAATCCCATATACATAAGTAAGCGCTATATCAATGCGCTTCTCATCCGGTATGTTGATTCCAACTAATCTCATTATCCTTGTCTTTGTTTATGCTTCGGATTTTTACACACTACATAAATCCGCCCCTTTCTGCGGACGGTTTTACAACTATTGCAAATCTTTTTTACAGAAGCTCTGACCTTCATTATTTTTATAACCGTCTTATAATCCTGCCTCGCTTATCATCGTACTGGCTGAACTCCACGATAACTTTATCTCCAACTAAAATCTTGATGCGATACATCCTGATTTTCCCGGAGATATAAGCTAAAACTTCCCGGTCATTATCCAGTTTGACTTTAAAAGTAGCTCCAGGAAGGGCTTCTAAGACAATTCCATTTACCTTTTCCAACGGAGGCTATATTATCACAGGACGTAACTAACGTCAACGACTATTTTAGAAGCTTCATAGGGTGACCGGAATACCCACATTGGCCAGAAGGACACTTCTCCGGAGACAAAGCCCGGCAAACCATAAATAGTAGTCGTAATGTCAGTTTTCCCCTTGCCAGTCACTTTGTTTTTAAAATCATTTATATCAAACGGCCTTACCCAGTTAGACTTAAAATCCATATTAAAACTCATAATCCCGTTTTTCAAGTCCAAAACAGGGTCGCCGTAACCGGCACCGGACTGCTGTAGCGAGTCATCGTGAAGCACCAAATCAACATCAGATTGAGCCGAAACCTGGCTCGCAAAGGCTCCTAATAAGTCATTTTCTTTAAATCCTATGGCTTTGAGTTCTCCGGACATAAGAACAGTGAACTTACCGTCGGCGCCAGCTTCCTTACTAACAGTCTCTTTAGTCACTTGAAAACTGTAAGCTTTTTGCAGCACCTTAACGTCATCCGGCACCTTAATTAATGTCTGCCCTCTTAAATTACTCTCTAAAGTTTTTTTAATATCAGCTTCGGCTTTAGCTATATCGTCTTTAGTGGGCACTTTAATATCTCCGACTATTCCTCCCGCCATTGGGTTAACAGAAATCCCGTAAAAAGCATCATACTTAGAAGTACCCTGGAAACTAGGGATCCTAAATTTAGAAGTAGGAGCTATATTATAATCTGATCCTGTCTTTTCGGCTGTCACAGCCACATCTATCTGTGAACCAGAAATCTTGCCGTCAACAATTTTAGCTCCCGGAACAGTTACTTTGGTATTAGTTTTGAAAATCTTACCGTCTGGAGCGGAAAATCTTGTACCGGCTATGAGCACCTGCGCTACGGAACTGTATTCGTTGTAAACCGTTATTGTTCCGGTGGCTTTACGTTCCACATGCTGACTGCCCGAAGCCGGGTAGGAAACCTGTAAGTTGCCCAGGTTGGTAAAAACTTGACCCGGTAATTGAATGGAATTACCCTGCGCCGCCACACTGCTCCTGGAAGCGGAAACGGTAACCTGACCGTTAAAATTCCATGGAGTTTCCTTAAAAGTCAGAGAAATATTGGCTTTCGGCAAAATAAAGAAAGCTAACCAACCGAAAAAAGCCACTAGGGATAGAAGCGCTAGCCACCTGATAATTCTTGTAAGTAACGTTGCCTTTGTCTTCGGCCTCTCTTCTGCCTTCGGTTCAGTTCCCCAAATCCCAGAAGACTCCTGTTTAGAAGTCAATATAGAACCTGAGACTCTGGTCTTTTCTTTAGGCTCTATATTAGTTTCTGGCTCAGACTCCTCTTCTTTAAGTCTCACCGTCCCCGGTTCTTTGACGATAATATCTGTCACAAACTTCTTCTTGCCGAAAAATGGATTCAGAGCTTTCATATCAAAAGCCTGGGCCAGTTCCAAAACGTCATCATCAACTGATTCAAAAGAAACTGTTTTGCCTCCAGCCTCGGCTTCCCTTTTCAAAAGCTTAAAATTATTTCTAACGCCGAAAGAGACAGAGCCTCGGGGAACATAAAGAATAATATCTTCTTCAGGCGCTTTGATTACCTTTTCTATAATTAAAGTTATGGGGTCTGTTTTACCGACGTAAATCTTTTTCATAAATCCTTGAATTGTTACGGCATTAACCACTTGATTCTCCTTTTAGCAATATCATTCAACCATTCATAGGAGGTATAGGGAGTATTATACACCAGATCTTCTATATTTATTTGCCCTGGGAGGAGATATAACCTGGCTCTCCTCTCTCCTATACAGACCGATTTTTTACCGACCGCCTCGGGTAAGGGAAATTGATTTTTAATATATATTGGCGGCAGTTTTTTTAATCCTCTGGTAGATACATCTCTCAAGCTTAGAGTGGCTCCGTCTATAAATCTCTTAAAAACTTCCGCAAACAGTTTTTCCAGCTTCCCTGCCACGGGTAGTGACAAACCCCCGGCTAAAAACTTCTGGTAAACAGACCAGGCAGCTTCCTCGGGAACGGCAAAACTATCTCCAAAAACTTTAATAATATCCTGCCTCCCCCAGGTAAATTCCCTGATATAAGCGGCTCCCTCCGGAGAAACATAGAAGAAACTAGTTATTTCTTCGCCTGGTTCGGCGTAAAGCAGATTGGGGATGTTTAGCTTCCGGGAAAGGAGATAGGCAGCCACACTCCCCGCCTCCAACATCTCCACGCCCTCTTTCTCTTTCACCTTCGGCTCTTCTATGAGACCTCTTTTCACCATGGTTATACAAAGTGATATCTGCACATTCTTGCCGGCAAAACCATAGGCGTTTATAACTTCGTGCCCGTCTACTTTTATCCCCACAACTCTCAC
>DASRUQ010000042.1:0-13725 GCA_035655355.1 Minisyncoccota bacterium | reverse complement strand
ATGCCCATTTTAAGATATAATATAGGTAATGTTAGGATTTTTGAAATCTTTCGGTTCCCTCAATTCTATTATGGGCAAGAGAAGTTACTTGGGTGTGGATATTGGCACTACCTCTATTAAGATTGTTGAGCTCGCCGAAAGCGGCGGGCACCCTACGTTGCGGAACTACGGTGTTTTGGAATCCTACGGCCACTTGGAGCGCCTTAATAATGCCATCCAGACCTCAACCCTGAAAATGCTGGACAAAGAAACCGGGGAGCTGATGAATCAGTTACTTAGAAATCTGAAAATAAAAACAACGGATGTAATTGCCTCTCTTCCGACTTTCTCCGCTTTCACGGCGTTGCTGGACGTGCCTGTTATGTCTCCGCAAGAAACTGCCCAGGCAATGGAGTACCAGGCTAAAGCCTTCGTACCGCTGCCGATGTCTGAGGTCAGTATAGATTGGCTCCCTGTTGGCGAGTACGAAGACGAGAAGGGAATTAAGCATCAGCAAGTATTCCTGGTCTCGGTGCCCAACGAACAAGTAAGAAAATACCAGCGTATTTTTAAAGCAGCCGGGTTGAATTTGAAAGCTCTGGAAATCGAAGGCTTGAGTTTGGCGAGAGTCTTAACGGATGGCGACCCCACCACTACTTTGATAGTTGATATCGGCTCGCGTTCCACCGCCCTGCTGATAGCCGAAAAAGGTCTTTTGAAATACAGCGTGCAGACGGACTGGGGAGGCAGTTCTCTCACTCAGGCGGTTTCATCGAGCCTCGGCATCAACATCAAACGCGCCGAAGAGCTCAAAAAACAGAAAGGACTCCTGGGAACCGGCGGCGAATACGAGCTCTCCACTTTAATGATGCCTCTCCTAGATGTTATACTTGGAGAGGCGAAAAGAGCCAAAGATACTTACGAAAAGAACTACAAGAGCAAGATAGAGCGCATTATCTTGTCGGGTGGGGGAGCTAACCTGCTGGGCCTGGAGAAATATGTTTCCGACCAGTTTGGCATTCCGGCCATCAAAGCCGATCCTTTCGCTAAGATCACCTATCCGCCTGAAATGACGCCGCTTATCAAGGAAATAGGCCCGCCTTTATCCGTATCTTTGGGTTTGGGTATCAGGCAATTTATATAAAATGGCTCAGTACACAGAAACAGCTAACGATAGATTTCTAAAAGACCACATCTCTGTAGGTTGGCCGTGGCGCATGTTTATACTTTTCGCCTTACTTTTTACCTGTGCCGTCATCGCTTACGCGGGACTACTTTTTGGTTATAAGCCTTATGTAGCCAGCCAGATTATAAAAACCGAAAACGAGTTAGAAAGTCTTTCGGCTCAGATTTCCCCCGATGAGCAAAGGAACTTCGTTGAATTTTATTCCCAGATTTCTAATTTGAAGGGCCTGCTGGCCAAGCATGTGCTTTCTTCAAAATTACTGCCTCTCATAGAAGGAGCCACCGACCAGAAAGTTGTCTACACTTCCACCAACTTCACTATCCCAGACAGGACTCTTAAGATTCAGGGTTACGCTTCTTCTTATGAAGTCTTAGCCGGACAGTTGGCGCTATACGAAAATTCTCCCTGGGTAGAGAGAGTTGTCTTGGATGATTCTTCCACCACCGATAAAACTGTTAAATTCACGTTAAGAATTACTTTCAAAAATGAAACCATCAACTTATAGGTTAATAAGTATTCTGGGGAGCATCGGACTTCTTATCGGAGCGGTGGTTGTTTATTCCAACTTCGTGGCGCCGACCTATTCCGACATCCAGGTTTTGAAGGACAAGCAGCTGGCCGATGAAAATCTTTTAGCTGATCAGAAGGACGCCATCAACGCGGTTAAGAAACTCTTGGGACAGTATCAGAGCCTGACCGATATTCAAAACAGCATCTCTATGGTTCTGCCGAGCCGGGAAGAAGTGCCTTTAATAGTACAGCAGATCCAGGGTATAGCCGGGCTTAACAGTATGACTATTACCGCTTTATCACTGCAGTATCCGCCCATTAAAGCCGTTCCTAAAGATTCTCTGGTGAAGCCGGTGAGTATCGTGCGAATCACGGTTAAATTCACTGGTGACTACAGAAACTTAAAATCTTATCTGGAAGGCCTGGAGACCAATATTAGGCTAATGGATGTTAATTCCTTAACTATTGATGGGGGAGGAACCACGGGCAAAGCCACGCTGAACTATAGTTTAATACTAGATGCATACTACCAGTAAAGATGAAATGCAAATATCAAAATGCAAAATAACAATGTAAAATTAAAAGAGATTTTTAAATTTTAAATTTATTACTATGGCCATACTAATTGAAGAAGAAAAAAATAATAACCCGGTTTTTACCGCAGCCGTAGTGGGGGCCGCGGTAATAATCTTAAGTTTGGGTACTTATTTTGTTTTCTTTAAGACTCCTCCGGGGATTGAAAAGGCAACCGTGTCTACGGAGATGCAATCGGTGGCGCAAGTTTCTAAAGTCAGCCTTGACGTTGAAGTTTCCAATATCACCGATTCACCGGTATATAAATCCCTTAAACAACAGGTCAGCCCGCCCAGTTCCACTCTCTTCGGTCGCCAGAATCCATACGCCCCGTTCTAATGAACGACAGGCAACTTATAGAAGCTCTTATCAAAAAAACTCTCCTCTCGGAGGAGCTGGTGCAGAAACTTATTCTGGAGTCCGGGCAAACCGGGAAATCCGTTGAAGATATCCTCTATACCAGACACCTGCTGGATGAAATCTCCGTAGCCGAAACCAAATCCCAGATTCTGGGCATTCCCTATAAAAAAATTAAACCCGATGAGGTAACGGAAGAACTTATTAAAATCGTGCCCCTGGAAACCGCTACGACTTACGGTTTTGTCCCTTTAAGCCGCGACGACAAAATGCTGGTGGCCGGTATGGTCCACCCCAGCGATGTCCGGGCTCAGGAAGCGCTGCGTTTCATCGCTAAGCAAAATAAATTAAGTCTCGGCGTTTATATCATCACCCCGACCGACTTTGAACTTGTTGTGAGAAAATATTCCCCTTATAAGACCGAGGTGGAACAAGCCATCAGGTCTTTAAATATTAAGCCCGGCAGCGGTCTTTCCTTTGTCCAGAAGATAGTTTCGGTAGATGAAGGCGGTTCTGTTTCCGAAGAAGCCCCAATTATTAAGATTGTAGCCTCCACGCTCCGGTCCGCCATAGAAGAAGGCGCATCGGACATCCACATAGAGCCGCAGCGTACTAGAGTCAGGGTGAGGTTCAGAATAGATGGCGCTCTCCAGGAAGTGACTTCTTTCCCTTTGGAAATTCATCAGCCGATTATTTCCAGGATTAAAATCCTTTCCAACCTGAAAATAGACGAAATAAGAGTTCCGCAAGACGGCAGATTCAGAACTGTTGTTTTCGGGCGCGACATAGATTTCCGTGTTTCTACTTTTCCTACTCCGGTGGGGGAAAAGGTCGCTATCCGTGTTTTGGATCCTAGCGTTGGTTTGAAGGGAATCGGCAACTTGGGCCTCACGGGCAGGGCGGCCGATTTGGTAGAGGCGGCTGTCAAACGCCCTTACGGCATGATTTTGGTCACCGGCCCTACGGGCAGCGGTAAAACCACGACTTTATATGCTCTTTTGACCCAGCTTAATAAAGAAGATGTTAACGTTTTGTCTCTAGAAGATCCGGTGGAATATTTCGTGGAAGGGTTGAACCAATCCCAGGTTCACCCGGAGATCGGTTATGATTTTGTTTCCGGTTTGAGACAAATCGTGCGTCAGGACCCCGATGTTATTATGGTCGGTGAAATCCGTGACACCGAGACAGCCAAGCTGGCCGTCCAAGCCGCTTTAACGGGCCAAGTTGTTTTATCAACGCTCCACACCAATAACGCCGTGGGTGTTATCCCGCGTCTGGTTGATATGGGAGTTGAGCCGTTCCTTTTGCCGTCAACTCTTAACGTTATGCTTTCACAAAGACTGGTGCGCCGCCTTTGCGACAACTGCAAGAAAGCCGAAACTGCCCCTGCCGATATCGCTAAAATTATTAAAGGAGAAATAGCCGGTATTAACCCCGAAGACCGCGCCAGGATAAAATACCAGGAGCCTTATAAGATTTATCACGCTCCGGGATGCGCTGTTTGTAAAAATAAGGGAGCTACTGGCAGAATCGCGTTATTTGAAGTCTTCAATATGACGAGAGAACTGGAGGCTATTATTAATGTCTCTCCGGTGGAGGGTAAGATTAGAGACGAGGCTAAAAGGCAGGGTATGCTCACTATGCGTCAGGACGGTATTATAAAAGCCCTAGACGGGATTGTTTCCATGGAAGAAGTAATAAGAGAGAGTGCCGCGAGCGACAGCAATTAATAAGAATAGCTAAGCCTTAGCAAGATAAGCTATAATTAAAACTAATATGGACTACAAGGAAAAATTAAACGAACTGCTTCTCACTACCGCGAGACAAAATGCTTCTGACCTGCACTTGGCGGTCGGCCGCCGTCCAACCTTGAGAATTGACGGCGTTTTGGTTAGCCTGCAGAAAGAAAATATTCTTACTCCGGAGGATACTCAAGGTTTGATTCTCGCGCTTCTGACTCCAGAGCAGAAAGATAAGATGATAAAATTAGGGGACGTGGACTTCTCGTATGCTTACGAAGATAAAGCCAGGTTCCGTATTAACGCTTTTTTCCAGAGAGGTTTTATGGCGGCCGCTTTGCGTTTGATCCCGAGTGAAATTAAAACCGTTGAGGAGCTTAACCTGCCTCCGATACTTCACGAGCTGACTAAGCTTAACCAAGGGTTCGTTTTGGTGGTGGGGCCGGCTGGAAACGGCAAGTCAACCACTTTAGCCGCTTTACTTGACGAGGTTAACCATAAGAGGACTGACCACATTGTTACCATTGAAGACCCTATAGAATATTTGTTCGTCCAGGACAGAGCTATCGTTTCCCAGAGGGAAATTAAAACCGACAGCCCGAGTTTCCACCGCTCTCTCCGGTCTCTGCTCCGTCAGGACCCAGATGTTGTCATGATCGGTGAAATGAGAGACCCCGAATCTATCGCTACCGCTATGACCGCTTCCGAGACGGGCCACTTGGTTTTCTCAACACTGCATACCAACTCTGCCGCTCAAACCATAGACCGTATTATTGATTCTTTCCCTTCCGACCAGCAGGGGCAGATTACTTCCCAGCTGGCGGCTACTCTGGTGGCCATCGTCTCGCAGAGACTGGTGCCGCGCATTGAGGGTGGCAGAACACCGGCCTGTGAAGTTATGTTTGTTAATTCCGCCATTAGGAACCTTATCAGGGAAAGAAAGACTTATCAGATAGATTTGGTTATTGAGACCAGTCTGCAGGAAGGCATGATGACTCTGAACCGGTCTTTGGCTGAACTCGTCAGAAAGAAGGAAGTTTCTTTGGAGAACGCCGAGCTTTACTCGGTCAATTCAAACGAACTAAGAATTCTTCTGGAAAGAGTTTAAGATAAGATATGAAGCTTCAATACAAAGCCAGAACCAAAGAAGGGGAGCTGCAGGTTGGGTTTATAGAAGCCCCTTCTCGTGAGGCTGCGGTCAATACTCTCTCTTCTCACGATCTTTTTATTCTCTCCCTCCAATCCAGCGAGAAAAAAGCCTGGTACGAGGGACTTTTTGGTTTTTTAGAAAGAGTCAGCGGCAAAGACCTGATGATCTTCACCAGGCAATTTGCCACTCTGCTTTCGGCCAAGATTCCGCTTTCGGAATCTCTGCGGACCCTGGAAAAGCAGACTAAACACCCTATTCTTAAAAACACCGCCTTTGAAATAATTTCCGATGTTGACGCGGGGCTTTCTCTTTCTCAATCATTGGGAAAATACAGCAACATTTTTTCTCCTTTCTACGTAAACTTAATCCGTTCCGCCGAGATTACCGGCCGAATGGAGGAGGCTGCCAATTATCTGGCTGACTATCTGGAAAAAGAAGTGGCTATTACCGGTAAAGTTAAAAATGCTCTGATTTATCCGGCAGTGGTTGTACTGCTTTTCTTGGTTGTGGTGGGGGTTATGGCCGCGGTAGTTTTGCCTCAGATAGAACCGATTTTCTTGGAAGCGGGCGTTAATATTCCGACTTACACTAAAGTGATTCTCGTTTTCGGTAAGTTCATTGCCGCCTGGTGGTGGGCTACCATTCTTGTTCTCTTGGGAGCCTTTATCCTAATAGCAGATTATTTCAGGACTCCGGAGGGCAGAGGCGTTATGGACGAAATAATTTTAAGGACGCCAATCTTCGGCAGTATATTGAAACAGCTTTATGTGGCTCGTTTTGCCGAATCCGTCAGTATCCTTATTAAAGGCGGCATTCCGATTTCACAAACTTTGGAAATTTCCAGTGTTACGGTAGGCAGCACCATTTACCGGGATCTTTTGCACCAAGTTGCCGAAGATGTCAGAAGGGGGGAGCTTTTATCACAGTCTCTCGGCAAGAACGAAGAGTTTTTTCCTCCGCTGGTAGCCCAGATGGTGGCTATCGGAGAATCCACCGGACGGCTGGAAGAACTTTTAGGCCGTATTTCCTCCTTCTATACCAGAGAGGTTGATAGCCTACTGGGTAATTTGGTAGAATTAATACAACCTGCGTTGATGCTGGTTATAGGTGTCTTAGTGGGAGGGCTCTTCGCTTCAATACTGGTCCCAATCTATAATCTCGCTCAATCTTTTTAAAAATAAATAAAAATGAAAAATATTAATAATAGAAAATCAGGCTTCACGCTTATTGAGTTACTCATTTCTTTATCAATCATCGCGCTTATGTCGGGGCTAGCCTTCGCGGCTTTGAACAGTTCCAGACAGACTGCCAATGACACGCGCCGTGTCGGAGACCTAAAAAACATCCAGGGCTATCTGGAGATTTATCACAACAGGTGCGATCATTACCCCGGCACATCCGATTGTTCCGCTACACCAAATCCCTCCACTTGGGCTGAATTAAGCACAAGTCTCACAGGTATTATTGACCCGAGTCGTTTTCCTAAAGATCCTGCTTCCAACGCTACATATTATTATTCTTACTGGACGGACGGGTCTAACTACGTTTTAGGCGCCACGCTGCAAACCAACAGTCAAAGCATCTTGAAAGAGAGTTATACCGGCAGCGATTTTGGCAGCTCTTGTGACAAGACTGCTCTCAAGTACTGTATTCATTCTTAAATTGTAAATGCCAGCGTCTCCATTAATTTATCTTTTTCTCTTTGTCGCGGGAACGGCTTTGGGAAGTTTCCTTAACGTACTTATACTTCGGTATGATCCGGTTCACGATACTATCCTCAGGAATGCCAATGGCCGTTCCCGGTGTCCGCATTGCCGCAAAACCTTAAACTGGTACGAACTCATCCCACTGCTAAGTTTCATTATTCAGCGCGGGAAGTGCCGTTCCTGCGGAGTCAAGCTAACTATTCAATATCCTCTTGTAGAATTTTTAGGAGGCCTAGTCTTTATTCTGGTTTTCTGGAGATTCTATTCCATTTATGACACGTCTCTTTTACCGTATCTGATGATGATCATTTGGTCCGGAGTTCTTTTCTCTTTGTTGGTAATGTCTGTCATAGATTTTCGCGAGAGACTGATACCGGATGGAGTGAATCTCTTTATTGTCTTCTCAGGTTTATTAGTCATCATCTCGCAATATTTCTATCCGGAATCAATATTTCCAAATGTAGGTCAGTGGTCTTTATTGGGCAACTACGCTCTCATCTTCCCCGGCAGTATCGGCTTTCCCTGGGACCATTTTGTCGGAGGGCTCTTTGGCCTAGGGCTTTTCTGGGGCCTGTATCTCATTTCGCGAGGCAGGGGCATGGGCATGGGGGATGTTAAGTTGGCCGGCGCCTTAGGCTTCTTTATGGGCTGGCCGGATGCCTCCTTGGCCCTCGTTTCTTCTTTTATTATCGGAGCCCTGTTCAGCTTCGTTCTTATCGGGTTGCGCCTTAAGACTATAAAAGATTTCATACCCTTCGGACCTTTCATGGCTTTGGGTGTAGTTCTTATATATATGTTCGGGCATGGTTTAGTGCGAAATTATTTTGACTTCTTCGGTCTATTAAACATCTGGTCCTCTTAGCCTATAATTAAGTAAGCTTATGTTGAGACCTAGAGGTGGATTTAGCCTTATAGAGATGCTTGTGGTGATGAGCATTACTTTAATGCTTTCCGCCATCCTCATAGGTTATACTCGGGAGGCTGGCCGGCAGTTACTTTTAGTAAGCAGTCAGGCCAAAATCGTTAATCTTATCTCCAGGGCTAAATCTTTAAGCGTGGCTACCTTCATTGATGAAAAAGGTTTGCCAACCGATCCCGCCGCGCCTAAAATTTGCGGCTATGGGGTTCGCGTAGATAGGGATTTAAAACAAGTTTTTATTTTTAGAGACTTGGCCGTTGATTGTTCCGACCCCACTTCTGTCGGTTATCGCGTCTTCGGCGCGGGGGACGTGAAGCTCTTGAGTACCTTAGATGTTTTTTCGGTTCCCGATGCCGCCATTCAATTTGGTGACGATACTACTTTAGAAAACGTTCTGTTTATTCCGCCCGATCCGACTATAGTCGTTAACGCCGATCCGTCTTTGCAGTCAGCTAAGGTCACTCTGCAGAGCAAAGATAAAATTTTGAATGTTTTGGTTAAAATTGATAATGCAGGCAAAATCTCAACAAAATAAAAAGGGCCTGCCTGCCTTGCCTGCCGGTAGGCAGGGCAGGCAGGGTCAGCTGATTATAGAGGCTACTGTCGCCACCAGCATTATGGTGGTGGGCTTGCTTGGTATCTTTGTGCTCGTTTCCAGGTCTCTTAATATGTATCACACAGCCGCCCAGGAATACGTGGCTACTAACCTGGCTGCCGAAGGTATAGAAGTCGCCAAGAACATTCTTGACTCTAATTTTACTAAAGGAGGTGTCTCTTGGAACGACGGTTTTGAAGGTGACGGCAACTATGCTGTCCAGTACAACAGTAAGACCTTGGTAGATTATGGCAATCCGGATAAATACCTTCTTTACAATCCGACTACGGGTCTGTATAGCTACGATACCGGCAACCAGAGTGCCTATCAGCGTGTTGTGAAAATAAAAAACGTCTCTCTTAACGAAATACAAGTTAATTCCGAGGTTACTTATACCATCAGCACGGGAGCTAATTTTAAAGTTAATTTAGAAGACCATTTTTATAACTGGAGATGATGAATAGGATTACAAGAAAGGGGTTCACCGTTATTGAACTCATGGTCGCTATGTCCATGTTCTTGATCTTGATCGGAGTGGCGACCGGCACTTTCTTGGAAACATTGAAAATGCAGAGGATTATTACACAACTCGCGGCCGCTAATGACAACGCTACTCAAGCGGTAGAGCAAATCGGCAGAGAAATTCGTACCGGGTACAGTTTCCAGCAGTCCACCGCCGATACTCTGGAGTTTGTTAATTATAAAGACGAAACGGTTTTATATAAGTTGGAGAGTAGCGATAAGGTTAAATGCAGCCAGGATACTGGCCCTGTCGGGTGCCTCTTGAGGTCTAATGATGGAGGCAATACCTGGAGCGCCATCACGGCTCCGGAAGTTAGAGTGAAGCGATTTACTCCCACAGTCATTGGCGCCGATACTTTACCCCGCGTCACTTTGATTATTTCCATAGCCGGCCCAAGAAACATTGACGTTAACTTACAAACAACGGTCAGCACTAGAGTAGGCAAATAAAATACCCATGATTAATAAAAGAAAGGGACAAGTAATGTTAATAACAGTCGTGATGCTTTCGGGAGCGGTTTTGGCTTCCACGTCACTTGCCGGACTTTTGATTCTCTATCAGTTGAGACAAGCTACGGATGCCAAGGCCTCCATGCAGGCCATCTTCGCTGCCGATGCCGGCCTGGAACGCGCTTTCTATAACGAAAATAAACTTGGCGGTACGGAGCCCTACCCTTTAAAACCTCTACAAGTTTTTAGCAACGGCGCCACGTATACCGTCACTAAAGATGTCGCCGCTTCACTGCCAATAAAATCTATCGGCCAGTCCGGCAGGACTGCCAGGGCTTTCCAGGGAAGTTTGCCGCCGCCAATAACTCCATGATGAAGGCGATGACAAAAGCCGATGCGAAAATCAGAATCGGTAAGCTTAAAGCGGAGATAAACCGTTACCGCCGGGCTTACCATATTCACGATGAATCGTTAATCTCCGATGCGGCTCTAGACTCTTTAAAGAGTGAGCTCTATGACCTGGAAATTCTCTATCCGGATCTGGTGACCGCCGACTCTCCCACCCAGCGTGTTGGCGGAGCTCCTTTAAAGCAGTTTAAAAAAGTTAGCCACGTTGAAAGGATGACTTCTTTTAACGATGCTTTCTCACGGGAGGATATTGAGGATTGGCTGACCCGCCTGGAGAATTATGTTGGCCGCGAAATAAAAAGAGAATTTTATTTGGAACTTAAAATTGACGGCCTGGCTATTGAGCTGATTTATGAGCGGGGGTTTCTGGTACAGGGGGCGACCCGCGGTGATGGTGCCGTGGGAGAAGACGTTACTCAGAATCTTATGACGATTGAGGCTATACCACTTAGGCTTGAAGAGGTTAATCCGCTTAAAATCCCGGAAAAACTCATAATACGGGGAGAAGTATTCCTGACCAAAAAAGATTTTGAGCGTATCAATAAAGAACAAGTTAAGAAAGGTGAAAAAATTTACGCTAATCCGAGGAACGTTGCCGCCGGTTCGGTCCGTCAATTGAACCCCAAAATCACAGCAGGCAGGAAGTTGGATTCTTTTGCCTACGACGTCGTAACCAATCTTGGGCAAAGAAAACACGAGGAGGAGCATGAGTTACTACACAATCTCGGTTTTAAAACTAATAAGAACAATAAGCTAGTGAATTCCTTAGAGGCTATTTTTGAATTCAGGGATTACTGGGAGAAGCATCGGGAAAGATTACCTTACGAGATAGACGGCATAGTTGTTATTGTTAATGACAACAGCGTTTTTGAAGAAGCAGGCGTTATAGGCAAAGCTCCGCGCGCGGCAGTGGCTTACAAATTCTCACCCAGAGAAGCCACCACTATCGTAGAAAATATTAAAATTCAGGTAGGCCGGACCGGGGCGCTCACGCCAGTCGCGGTGCTAAAAGTTGTGGAAGTCGGGGGAGTGAAAATCACCCATGCCACTCTGCATAATTATGACGAGATACAAAGGCTGGGTATAAAAATCGGAGATACGGTTGTGGTAAGCCGCGCGGGAGATGTCATTCCTCAGATAACCCAGGTGCTTAAAGAGTTGCGTACGGGCCATGAAAAAACTTTTAAGATGCCCGAGAAATGTCCCGTTGATGGTTCCAGGGTTATCAAAGACAATGTTATCTACAGATGTTCCAATCGGGAATGCGGAGCGAGAATCAGGGAGAATCTCTATCACTTTGTAGCCCGCTCCGCTTTTGATTTGCGGGGGCTGGGTCCCCAGATCATAGACAGATTCCTAGATGAGGGCCTTATTACCGATGCCGCCGACATCTTCTCTTTAACGGAAGGCGACATAGAGCCCTTGGAAAGATTTGGGGAGAAGTCGGCCGAGAATATCATCGGTGAAATAAAGAAAAAGAAAAAAATCACCTTACCGCGCTTTATTTATAGCCTTGGTATTCTTCACGTCGGTGAAGAAACTAGCCTGCTTCTGGCCGATAGATTTACCAGAAACTCTAAAGGTAGAAAAGATATTTCTGGTCTGCTGGATTTTTACAGTCATCTCTCCAACGATGAGCTGCGAAAAATACCGGATATCGGTCCAAAAGTTTCAGAAAGTATTCATAACTGGTTCAGA
Source organism: Minisyncoccota bacterium (assembly GCA_035655355.1). GTDB lineage: Bacteria > Patescibacteriota > Minisyncoccia > UBA6257 > Colwellbacteraceae > 2-12-FULL-43-11. The sequence goes on along the minus strand of DASRUQ010000042.1, from coordinate 1,933 downwards.
GACTCTCAAAATCAAAGGCTACTCTCCAGACTAAAAGAAGCCGGTGTTGAATTAGAGGAATTTACTATTAAGGCTTGGGGTAAGCTCGAAGGTTTAACTTTCGTTGTGACAGGAAGTTTAGAGAGTCTAAAGAGAGATGAAGTTAAGAACATGATAAGGAATGCTGGAGGCAAGATAGCTGAATCTGTGAGTAGAAATACTAATTATGTTGTCGTGGGTGCTGACCCCGGCTCTAAGTTTAGTAAGGCGCAAGAATTGGGCGTAAAAACCTTAAACGAAAAGGAATTTCTAACCTTATTAAGGTGATGAGCGAGAATCATCTTCTCTAAAGCCTCCGCAGTCGCGAAGCTTGGTCCATTCGTATTACGAACGGTTCGCGACGAGGACTAAGCCAGCGAGTCGCCGGACGAGCGCAGCGGGCTTAGACGAAGATGATTCAAGTGAATATTTGTTGCGGGTGCGGGAATTGAACCCGCTCCTAAAGCTTATGAGGCTTTCGAGGTACCGTTCCTCCAACCCGCTATAGTATTTGCCATATTAGGCTTTAAAACGTGATTTGTCAAAGCTAATTTAAGCGATTATCATTATAAAATATGAATCTGGAAGAACTGAAACGCAAAGCTTTAGCCGAAGCGGAAAGTATAAACAGCGGTGCTCAGCTTGAGGCCTACCGTGTTAAATATCTTGGACGCAAAAGTGAGTTAACCGGTCTGCTTCGCGCCCTTAAAGACCTGCCTGCCAGCGAGAGAAAAACTGCTGGCGAAGCCTCCAATAAATTAAAAAATAATCTTGAAGAAATAATAGCTTTTAAAGAAAAAGAGATTGAAGCGCTGGGAGAAGATGAATCACAAGACATTACTCGGCCAGGCAAAAAAATCAGCCTTGGGCATCTCCATCCTTTAACTAAAATAGAGAATGAGATAAAAGATATTTTTACCTCTCTCAACTTTTCGGTGATTGAGGGGCCAGAACTGGAAACCGAATATTATAATTTTGACGCTTTAAATATCCCGGCCTCGCATCCGGCCAGAGACATGTGGGACACTTTTTGGCTCAAAGAAGATAGTAAGAATGAAGGCAAGTCCAAAGAAAGGAGGTTGATGAGAACTCACACCTCTCCCGTTCAGATCAGATTTATGGAAACTCATAAGCCTCCGTTTCAAATAATCGTGCCTGGCCGTGTCTTTCGCTACGAAGCCACCGATGCCTCGCATGAGGTTAACTTTTACCAGCTGGAAGGCTTAATGGTAGGTGATAACATTAGTCTGGCTAACTTTAAGTTCATTATAGAAACTTTTTTCAAGAAACTTTTCGGCAAAGATATTGAATTTCGTTTCAGGCCGTCTTATTTCCCATTTGTAGAGCCTGGAGTTGAGGTTGACATCAAATTTCCGACCAAAGGCAGGGGAGACTGGCTTGAGGTTATGGGCGCTGGTATGGTCCACCCCAGAGTTTTCGAAGCTGCTCACTTGAACCCCAGGGATGTCCAGGGCTTTGCCTTCGGTGTCGGTATAGACCGCTTGGCTATGATTAAATATAAAGTGCCAGATATCCGTCTTTTCTATTCCGGCGACTTAAGATTTATCAATCAATTCTAAACTATGAAATTCTCTTATCCATTGCTAAAAAAACTAGTACCCGGGTTACCTAACCAGGCTAAGTTTTCCGACGTTATTAATTTGAAAGCCTTTGAAGTTGAAGAGGCGGTTGGCAACACTATTGAAATAAAGGTAACTCCCAACAGGTTCGCCGATGCCGCCTCTCATTGGGGTATGGCTCGCGAAGCCTCGGCTATCTTTAAATTAAAAAATAAAATTGAAGACAAAAGCATTGTCGGATTACCTAAAGGCAAGGGGAAAGTCAAAGTTAAGGTTCTGGATAAATCGGCTTGCCCGGTGTATATCGCCCGTTATTTGGAAGTTCTTAAAATAGG
>DASRUQ010000041.1:0-3523 GCA_035655355.1 Minisyncoccota bacterium | reverse complement strand
CTAAAAGGAAAGCAGGCCCACCCATATCAAGCAACCTTGGCAAAGCAGAAGGGGCATCGTTAGTGTGCAGTGAAGAAAGCACTAAGTGGCCGGTAAGAGCGGCATGGATAGAAATATCTACGGTTTCGCTGTCACGAATTTCCCCGACCATAATGATGTCGGGATTCTGACGCAAAATACTGCGCAAACCATTCGCGAAAGTAATACCCGACTTTGTATTAACCTGCGTCTGGTTCACTTTGGCGATTTCGTATTCAATAGGATCTTCAATAGTAGTGATATTAACTTTCGGAGTATTCAGGATATGCAAAATAGCGTAAAGCGTAGTCGTTTTGCCGTGACCAGTTGGACCGGTAACGAGTATCATGCCGTGAGGCCTGGTAATCTCGCGGCTAATAATTCCGATGCTTTCTTTTGATAAACCAAGATCCTCAAGTGAGAGTGGTTTAGTCGTACTCATTAAAAGACGCATCTCAACCTTTTCTCCGTTCATTACCGGCATGATATTAACTCTCATATCAACGTTGCCGCCCGTTTCCAAATCAAAGCTAAAACGGCCGTCTTGAGGAACGCGATGTTCGTCAATTTGCAGATTAGCCATAACCTTAACGCGGGCTACCAGAATCGGATCAACTGGTTTAGGCAAACTTAAAACTTCGTGCAGCACCCCATCGATACGGTACCTGATTAATAATTCTCTTGGGAGAGGTTCAAAGTGGATATCTGAAGCGCCCAGTTGGATAGCATGTTCAAGGATGCTATTTAAAATAGTGATGATAGGCACTGCTTCAGCCAGTTTGGCTAAATCAGCCTCGCCGGAAACAGAAATAACTTTCTGCACGTTTTCCTGAATAATTTCGTTGAAATCGGCTCCAATTCTCTCCTTGTATTGCTTCAGGCCAAACCGCAAGCTTTCCATAGTCGTGATGTACGGTTCTATCTTCGCGTTTAATTTGGAACTTAAGAAGTTTATGACGTTGTAGTCAGCCGGGTCTATCATGGCAACCTTGATAAGGCCTTTCTTTTTGTCGTAGCCGAAAGCAACTACATGTTCCGATTTAGCGTAAGCTTCGGGAACCAGTTCCACAACCTCCTTAAGCATTTGAGTGGATCTTAGCTCAATGGATGGCACTTCAAAATACTTTTGCAGTAATTCCACCAGATAGTACTCCGGTATATCCCCACGGCCTATTAAAACACTAATAATATCCTGATCATTTCTCTTGGCTTCTTCTATGGCTGAATCAAACTTTTCCGGGCCTATCGCTCCAGAATCTACCAGAAGCGACTTAAGCCTTTCATCGGCGATGTGCATTAACTAAAGTATACAGCATTAGTTATATTTTAAGAACGGTTAAACCGAGTGCTTCAATTAAGTTGGAGCCGAAAATCATGGTGATAAGCGCGGCTAAAAGCATGGGAGCTCCTAAGGTAGTGTACGTTTCCTTGAGATACACTCCTCTGAATACGGAAACAAGAACCACCGCCAAAAAGATCAACGGTATAAAGAGAATAATGCTCGGCCAGCCGACGATAAGAGCGAGAAGCAAGCCAAGTTCCGTCTCACCTTCATAAAAAAATCTGTCGTTATGTTTCCTTAGGACTCTTAAGAAAGCATAAAAAACAAAAGCTACTATGATTGATAATAGCGCGTTCGCCCAAAAATGGCCCCAGGAATAAAACAAAAAATAACCTAGCTTGCTGTTAAAAATAAAAGATAGATTTTCGCGGAGAAAGCTTGATAACGGAACTTCAGGGCTAAGGGGTGAATTAACAAGCACTTTGGTCAGCTCGGCCCCGGACCAAACATAATATTGCGTTATAGAAAGCAGTCCAGCCTGGAAGGCTCTAAAAGCGGCAGTGAATATAAGCAGTATCTTAAAATTCACAAACCTGCCCAGCCATTCCCTGCCTACCGGCAGGCAGGCTTTTTTAAAATACGTACTGAGGGCCCCGAAATATACCAGCCAAAGAACAACGACGGGAAAGACCGGCAAAAATTGGTTTATAAAGAAAGTCATATAAATATTATTATAAAGGGTGTAGACCCGACTAACAAGTTCTGAGGTCTCTTCCGTAACAAGTTGTGGAATATTAAACCCTTTGTCCGGACAGCACTCGGCCGGAATGGAAATAAATTTTCACTCTGCTCCTCGCTTGTCGCAATAAGCAAAAAAACAAAAAACCCGCCAGATGTAATATTCAGCGGGTTTTTTATTCTAAAAGACGTAAATACTTATTAGAAGTCGTTAGTGCTAGGTAAGATACTTAAACTAGTACCTACCTCATAAAGATTGGCATTGTTCCCACCATCCTTAGCAGCTTTATCGTCAGTTCCACCGACGCCAAAAGCAGTACTCTCTAACCTAGTGTCCGTCTCAAAAACAACGTTAGTGACGGCGCAAGCGTAACGGTACATCTGAGCTCCGTTATTAAGAATCGCAGCGGTACTGGTATCAGCGCCTGTCGTTATGGAGAGATCGTTAGTTGGATCTAATGGCATATTAGAAATAGGCGAACCGCCTGTTATTCCAGCAAGGTTTACCGGAACCCATCCAGTTCCATCAACAGCTGAAGCTGTGGTGTTTGTAGTACGTTGCACCCACGCCAGAAATGTTCCTGGGAATATCGCATCTGTAATCGTTTCCGTCCCCGTTGGTACGCTCACCCAAAGACTATCCGATCCAGTCCCACCAACACACAGCGTATTACCGGCCGTATTATCCAGTAAAGGATCTGTGGTTGTAGTCACGTAAATACTGACTGCCGTCTTCAAGCTGGATAAGTCAGAGATTCTCTGACTGTCCCTGGTTTTTCTTAATGTCTCCGCGGGGTTTAGAGCTACGATAAGCACTACCGACAAAATAGCGATAATGGCGATAACGATTAAAAGCTCAAGAAGCGTAAACCCCTTTTTAGAATTTGTTGTCATTTTAATTTTTTAATTTTCGACCTTTTTACTGATTTGCGACCTTTTACCTTCAAGCATCCCAGTTGCCCGGGATCTTAAATAAGAATAGCACATCCCTTATATTGATTGAAGAACTCTGTGGATAAAAGACAATCGTGATATAATAAGCAAGATGGATTGGACTAAATTCTTCACCCGGGAAGAACGCGTTGCCGGGTTGGAAATAAGCGGCGGTTTTCTTCGTCTCACTCTTCTCTCGGAAGGTAAGGATAAAAAACCTTTTGTAGTTACAGCCGTAGAAGAACCGCTCAAAGAAGGCGTAGTCACTGACGGCGCCGTCAAGGATAAAGAAGAGTTGGGGAAAGCTGTTAAAAGATTAATCAGTAAATCTAAGGTAGGGATAAGGTACGTTATTTTATCTATACCGGAGAATAAGATTTTCTCCAAAATCTTTTCGTTCCCCAAGAGTATTAAGGGCGAGAAACTTAAGGAAACTATGGATTTGAGCATAGGTTTTCAGTTGCCTATCAGGCCGGGAGATGCGTATCTTGACTGGGAAAAAATTGAAGGCGAAGTTAACAACGAAGTACTGCTCGCCGCCATACCAAAGTC
>DASRUQ010000040.1:0-11346 GCA_035655355.1 Minisyncoccota bacterium | reverse complement strand
TAGGTTTTCCATATTAGTCCCGCTTCCAGCTGTAACCTTTTATTAACGTTAAAGTCTCCTAAGTATGTCATTCTCTTCATAACTGATTTTAAGAGAAGATGGTTCTTCTCGGGGTCGCCGCAGGCCTGCGAGATAACCTCGGTCAGGAATGGCTTAATTTTGTGCCTGTTATCGGCGTCGGCTATCTCTTTAATTATTGCTCCAGAATTGCTTCCGTGAGCCAAGAGTATCTCTGCTTCCTTATTAAGAGACTTCCACTCGTCACTCGTAGCTATAGAAATGGCTCTGCCGGTCCTGCCGAAAGAAAGGCTGGTTATCTTAGCCGCTTCTTTATCTCCAAGACGCAGAGTTTTTATAAGATGATCTTTAATCTCTATTGAAGTGGCTCTGCCGAAGTAAATCTTCTGGAATCTGGACTGTAAAGTCGGTAAAAGCGAATCGGGATTCTCCAGAACCATAATAATAAGGCCGGTTTCAGGAGGTTCTTCGGATATTTTAAGAATCGCATTCTGGGCCTGATTGGTCAGTGTATCGGCACCATCTATGATAGCTACCCTCTTAACAGAATTGACCGGCTTGGAATAGAGAAAATGTTTCAGACCCCTGATTTGGTCTATACCAAGAGATTCCGATTCTGCCCGAGAAGAAATAATAAGCGTTTCGGTTAAGACCCTTTTATTGGATTCTTTGGACTCCGCAAATTCACCAAATTCCAGCAGATTAGCTAAGCTTCGGGCAAAGGTGGCCTTGCCGACACTCTTTTCTCCGAAGAAGATGTAACCATGGAAAAGAGCGCCGTCTTTGGCGAGGCGGATAAATGTTTTTTTTATCTTATCGTGGCCGAGTAGCATTTAGTTTTTATTAAGCAAAGTTCTCTTATAGATATCCAAATGCTCAAGAATAATGCCTGTTCCCTTAGCCACGCAAAGGATAGGATCTTCGGCTACATACATTTCAACCCCCAAGAGACGTTTAAAGAATTCATCTATGTTTCTCAATCCAGAGCTCCCTCCCGAGAGGATGACGCCTTTTTCCATAACATCGGCTACCAGCTCCGGAGGAGTTTCGTTAAAAACCGAAGAAACAGAAGAAGCTATTTCCATCAAGCTGGGGTTGAGGGCCTCGGCTACTTCGTTGGAGTTGATAAGAAGATCTTTAGGGAGGCCTGAAACCAGATTCCTGCCCCTGAACTGAAATTCAATTTTATTCTTTATAGGGAGGGCTGAGCCAGCGCCTATTTTAATAGCTTCGGCTGTTTGTTCTCCGATGGAGACGGAATATTTTTTCTTAACGTAATTCATAATAGCTGCGTCAAATTTATTACCGGCTACTCTTAAGCTTGAGGAACAAACAATACCACCCAATGAAATCACAGCAACTTCGGAAGTACCTCCGCCAATATTGATAATCATATTGCCCGAAGAAGAATTAATGGCCACACCTGCCCCAAGGGCTGCCAATAAGGGTTCTCTGACCACATAAGCATTTTTGGCACCGGACTCTTTGGCGGCATTAACTACGGCTCTTTTTTCGGTAGGACTAATGCCGGCGGGAACAGAGATAACTAAATCCGGGCTAATCAGATTCCACTTTCCTAAAGCTTTGTGGATGAAGTACTTCAGCATCGCTCTAGTAATGTAATAATCAGCTATAACGCCGTCTTTCAGTGGACGGTAGGCAGTTATGTCACCGGGAGTACGGCCAATCATTTCCTTAGCCTCCATACCCACAGCCATAACTGAATTTTCAGGCAAACTTAAAGCTACAATAGTTGGTTCGTTAACAACAAACCCCTTGCCGGGAACGAAGACAACGGTATTGGTAGTTCCTAAATCTATGCCTATGCGTTTAATAAACATTTATTTAATACGTTCTATTCCGGCTCCGAGTAATCTCAATCTTTCTTCCAATCTGGCATAACCTCTGTCAATTTGCTCAGCGTCATTCAAAGTGCTTCTACCTTCAGCTATTAAAGCCGCTATGACTAAAGTGGCTCCAGCCCGGAGATCAAGACTTTTTATTTCGGCTCCGTGGAGAGGGGTCGGCCCATGAATAATGGCGCGATGGTCGTCCAAAATTTCGGCTTGGGCGCCCATCTTTTGAAGCTCGTGGATGTATCTTAACCTGCCTTCATAGAGGGTGTCAAAAATAAGACTTGAGCCCTCGCTTTGCGTAGCGAGCACACCATAAGGAGCCTGTAAATCAGTCGGGAACCCAGGGTAAGGCAGAGTCTGAATCTTGGTGGCTTTAAGGTTTTTGAGACTATTTTTTATAGTTACCGTGTCATCAGTTATTCTCAAATCAACGCCGAACTGCTGTAATTTCTTGATTGATGAAACCATAAAGGCTACCGGAACATTTCTAATAGAAAGACTCTCTGTGGCTAAGGCTCCCAGAACCATAAAAGTCCCGGCTTCAATCGGGTCGGGCATTACAGAGTGAGAAATTTCAGCCGCGGAAGTATTTCTATTACCGGATATTCTTATATTATGAGTTCCCAAACCTCCGACGGCAAAACCCAATTTCTCCAAGAAGCCTCCCAGATTCTGGACATGAGGTTCAGCGGCAGCGAGTTCTATTTCCAAAGATGGCATAGCGGTCCCCAGCATCATTAAATTTTCGGTGGCCGTGACACTGAACTCAGTCAGTACTACTTTGTTCCGCAGTTTTCCGGGAGAAAGGGGCTTAAGTTCATATATATCGGACACGGCGTCATACTCAACACTCACGCCTATCTCTTTAAGGGCTTCTAAATGAGCATCCAGCGGTCTTACTCCTATGTGGCAGCCTCCCGGAGTCGCAAAGGAAAACTTCCCGAAACGGGCCAACATCGGGCCAATAAGCAAAACAGAAGACCTGATACTGCGAACCAAATCCATATTTAAAGTAGCGGGATCAAGGTTACTGTTATCTATTTTAAGGATTTCCCCTTCCCAGTTAATACGAGACCCCATACTTTCTAAAATAGTGAGTAACGTCAGGACATCCCCTATTTTAGGGACATTAGAGAGGAAGCAAGGCTGTGTCGTGAGGATGGTGGCGGCGATTGTAGGAGTAGCGGCGTTTTTAGAACCAAAGACTTCAATTTCTCCACTGAGTTTACGCCCGCCATTTACAACAAATTGCACGCCCTCTATTATAGAGAATAATGTCTTCCGGTTCCAGAAAACTGTTGTTCCGTCTTTGTGTCCTCCTTTTCTTTATAGCAGGGGGGCTTTTGGTAGCTTATTCATTTGGCATCAAGCTGGATTTAGCCAGCCTAACTTTCAGCGAAACAGGAGGTATCTATATCAAAAGTACTCCAGCCGAAGCGGAAATTTATCTCAACGAGAAATCAATCAAGAACACTTCTAGTTTTTTTCAGGCTGGGACAATTATAGATAATTTAAAGGAGGGAGAATACAGCCTGGTACTCCATTACAACGGTTACTTTGACTGGCAGAAAAACGTTAATGTTTCTCCATCGCTAGTTAATGTTTTTGACAGTGTTGTTATGATCCCTCAAAAAGAACCCATAAAAATTGCCGAACCGGCCGACAAAATAGAATTATTGGGAGACATACTACTCACAGAACGGAATGGAAATATATATGCCGACAAGGTAAAGGTACTGGGGAATAACATAATAGATATGGCCCCGAATGATTCTGTTATAACCTACAACAATACGACTAAAGATTATTACCTGATTAGCCTCTCTAATCCCAACTCTTACCTGAATATCAGCGATACTTTTAATAATCTCAAAGAAGGCAAACTGGGCCTTCCGGGCGCGGTGCCTATTTTAAACGTGGCCTTCCACCCCTTTAATAGGGACAGGATAATAGTGAGAAGCCGTGGGGCTCTTTATAATATTGATATAGCCAGATCTACGATAGAGAAAGTGGCCGAAGGCGCCTCAGAATTTAAAACGCAAGGAAATAACCTTTTCTTTTATACCTCAGACGGATTTTACCGTTACAACCTGATATTTAGAACTACTGCTAAACTTGTTCCCCTCTCAAACTTAAAAACTATAAAAGATTTTTCCGGCACGCCTTCAGGCGAAGCTATTGTTTTATATCAGGACGGTGAATTAAATCTTGTCTCCGGTGGTACCCCGATAAAAATCGCCAATAAGGCGGAACTTTTCACAATATCGGATAATGGTAAATTAATAGCTTTCGGCGATAATGACCAATCGCTTCACATTTATGACATTGAGAAACAGAAATACGCGGATATTAAGAATGGGGTCGCCGGCGCCTTGAATAAGATAGTCTGGTACAAAGACAATAATCACCTCTTGTTACAAAACGACAACTCTCTCTATTTCAGTGAAATCAGCGAGACTGTCCCCGTGAATTGTTTTAAGATAGCCTCCGAAGTTAGAAACTTCTCTTACAATGAAGATGGGAATACTGTCTATATTAATTCGGCAGGCGGGGTACTAAAATACGAAATTTAAACCTTTATTCTGTTAGGACTTCCGCCCCCTTAAGAGTTACAAGCATAGTATGTTCAAAGTGAGCCGAAAGGCTGCCATCAGCGGTCACAAAACTGTCATCCGGTAATTGAACGATTTTTTTGGTGGAAATACTGGTCATAGGTTCTATGGCTATTACCATCCCGGCCCTAAGAAGCTCTCCTTTACCGGGCTCTCCGTAATTGTAGATAATAGGGTCTTCGTGAACTTTGTTGCCGACGCCATGGCCCGTTAATCCCTCAACAACCTTAAAATTACTCCTTTCTACGGTACGGGTAATAGCATAGCCTATATCCCCTAAGGTGTGCCCATCTTTAACCACCCTAATAGCTTCTATTAGAGCCTCTCTAGTAGCCTTTATAAGGCTAAGGGTATCTTTCCCCACCTTGCCTATAGGGACAGTAACGGCGGCATCGGTAATGCCTCCCTGCCAATCCACCCCCAGATCCAACTTTAAAACATCGCCTGAAACAAGCTTATAAGCCGAGGGTAAACCGTGCACGATAGTGTCATTCACCGAAGCGCAGAGAGTATAGGGAAACTTTTTTATGGCTCCGTCCGGTTTATAACCCAAGAAAGCCGGCTTACCACCCTTGGCTTTAATAAGATCGTAGGCTATTTTATCAAGCTCTAGCAATGTTACCCCAACCTTAGCCACATTCTTTAGTTCGCGCAAAACAGAACCGAGAATCTTGCCAGATTCTCTGATTTTCTCTATTTGGCTTTCCGTCTTAATTAAAGACAAGTTATATTTTTATAATTTCCTTCTTAATGGATTTAAAAACTTCGAAAGGTAAGGCATCTCCTTTTATTTCTTTGACCTTATAACCGCTATTTCTAATAGCCGCGAAAACGGGTTTAGTTTTAAGGTCAAATTCAGTTAATCTGTCTTTGATAACCGAAGGACGATCCAGTGTTCTCTTAACAAGCTTCCCGCCACAAAAGGGACAAGGACTATGAGTTGTAAAGTTTTCGGTGCTTTTGACTCTTAGAATTGGAGAGCCGCAAATGGAACAGATCAGCCTCCTGCTGTTTCTCCGGAGAGAAGTTTCCGGCGGAACCTGGAGAACAAAGAAAAGCATGTTCTGACGGCCATAGAGTTTCTTCATAATCGGGAGCAAATCTTCGGCTTCACCGACGGTTCTTGGGGAACCGCTTAAGACCAGCCCTAAGCCGGCGCGGGCGATTTTTTTCATCCTAGAACCTACAACTTTTATAACCCACGAGGTTGTCATAAGTTTGCCTGTATCAAAAAGAGTCCTCTGCCGCCGCACTTCCGCGCTTTTTAAAGCCACGGGGTCGTGCACTAAAGATTCCAAGTACTTGCCGGTATCAAAATGAATAAAACCGAAATAACGGGCTGTTAAATCGGCTTGAGTGCCCTTACCAGCACCGGGAGGACCGTAGATGACTACGACTTTGGGTTTAGCGAAATGTGGCTGCATTAGTTTAATTATACAACCAATACGGCCAGCTTACCTAAGTGTGTCGTATTCTCTGACTGAAACCTGTGAGTCTATTTGTTTGGCGGTATCCAAGGCCACGGCTACGACAATGAGAAGCGCCGTGCCGCCAATAGTAAGAGACTGAGTTTTGCTGAATAGCTGAATAAGCGTAGGGAGTACCGCGATCAGGCCCAGGAAGGTAGCTCCAAAGAGAGTAACTCTGGAAATTATTTTCTTTAAGAACCCTCCAGTGGATTCTCCCGGCCTGATGCCGGGAACGAAGCCTCCGGACCTCTGCAAGTTCTTGGAAATCTCCGCGGGGTCAAAAGTAACCGAGGTGTAGAAGTAAGTAAAGACAAAAACCAAGAAGAAATAAGCGGCAGCATAGACAACCTGATTGGTAATCAGCTTCTGTGACCATTCATTCACTACTGTTCCAACCGAAGGCCAGAAAGCTGCCAAAATTTGTCCAAAGAATTGAGGGAAAAGAAGTATGGAAATAGCAAAAATAATTGGAATAACTCCGGCCTGGTTAACCTTCAGCGGCAGATAAGTGGAAACTCCCCCATAAACTTTATTGCCGCGAATTCGCTTGGCATAAGAAATGGGGACTTTCCTCTCGCCCTCGTTAATCATAACGACTCCGCCAATAACTATCAGAGCCAAAACCGCAAAAATCAGGTAGGTAGTAATAGGAGTGGTTCCGGCAGTGTAACTGATGTAAGCATTACGGAGAGTTAACGGCAGGCCGCTCACAATACCGGCAAAAATAAGCAGTGAAGTTCCATTACCAAGTTTTTGTTCGGTAATAATCTCTCCCAGCCATACCAGAATCATAGTACCGGCGGTAACCACTACTACGTTAATTAATATCTGAACCATACCCAGCTCTCCAATAACTCCCTGAGAAGTTAGAATTCTTAAGAAGGCGTAAGTGTTTAGGGCGGCTAAGGGAACGGTTATATACCTCGCGATACGGTTAAATTTAGCTCTGCCTTGGGCACCCTCTTCGTAGTAAAGTTGCTTTAACTTAGGGAAAATCATGGTCAGAAGCTGCATAATAATGGTGGCTGTGATGTAGGGCCCCAAGCCCAGCATAACTATAGAAAGAGTGTCCAGTGAGCCTCCGGAGAAAACGTTCAATAGCCCCAGAAGTTCATTACCTGACAAGAAATTCCTTAAAGCTTCCGCATTAACTCCAGGTACGGGAATATTAGCCAGGACTCGGAAACAAACCAAGACTAAGCCGACTATAAGGAGCTTATTTCTAATTTCCTTAACCCTGAAGATAGTTAGAACCTTATCAAACATTATATATTAAGCTTTCTTATGAGCTCTGACTTTTTTACCTTGCTTGGTCTTATTCCTAAAACCGCGCAGTTTAGGCAAGCGCTGAATTAAATCCCTCTCGGCTGGCCTGATTCTGTGGCCGGACCTGGCTTTCTGTCCCTTAGTACCACGGCCTGAAGTAGTGCCACGTTTGCCGCCACGGCCAATGCGTTTCTTACTTCTTAAATCATGATCGGGTTGTAAAGTGTGTAACTGCATATTATTTAGATCTGATAGTTTCTAAAGCCATGATGGTTGCCACGGCGTAGTTTAGCTTATTGGTGCTGGATCCGAGACATTTCGCGGTAACGTCTTTCAGGCCAGCCAATTTTAGAACAACTCGTGGAGCTCCTCCAGCGACTAAGCCATGACCGGCTACGGCAGGCTTAATCAAAATCTTAGCGGCCCCGAATTTAGCTTCAATCTCGTGAGGAATAGTTTTCCCCTTCATCTTAACATCAATCATATTCCTTTGGGCGACAGTCCTGGCTTTAGTGATAGCCTGCTCAACATCCAAGCCTTTAGCCACGCCAACGCCAACTTTGCCCTTAAGATCTCCAACCACCATAGTGGCTCTGAACCTCATTCTTTTACCTCCGGAAACAACCCTGGTAACTCTCCTTAAATCAATAACCGCTTCCTCTAAGTTGTCTTTCTTAAACCTATTTCTGTCTCTTTCCATAGCCATATGTTTATACCTTTATTCCTTCTTCCCTTAAAGCCTCGGCTACGGCTTGGACCCTGCCATGATAAGCGTATCTGCCTCTGTCAAAAATCACAGTCGTCAAACCGGCCTTTTTCATACTGGCAGCTACGGCTTTACCTAAGGCAGTCGCCTTAGATACTTTAGTTTCTTTAGACTTACTCTTATCGGCTCCAAGAGTAGAGCAGGACAGAATAGTCTTTCCGGATGAGTCATCAATAAGCTGGGCATACAAATATTTGTTGCTCCTGAAAATTGAAAGTCTGGGTTTCTCGGCCGTACCATTAATTCTGGCCCTAACCCTGTTAGACCTCCTATTCCTGATTTTATTTAATAATTTAGTAACCATAGTTTTAAGCAGAAGTGGTAGCGCGCTTACCGTCCTTCCTTCTAATTACTTCATCCTTATATCTTATACCTTTGCCCTTATAAGGTTCAGGCTCTTTGATCTTCCTAATCTTGGCGGCAGTTTCGCCGACAACTTCTTTATTAGCGCCGGAGATAGTAACCAATTCTTTGACTACAACAACCTTAATTCCTTCCGGTATAGCGAAACGAACCGGGTGGGAAAAACCAACGTTCAAAACCAAATCAGTTGCCTGGACTTCAGCCTTAAAGCCCACGCCTTCAATAATAAGTTCTTTAACAAAGTCTTGGGTAGCACCTTGAACGGCGTTAGCGGTTAAGGCTCTCACCGTCCCCCAGTTACTGACTGTCTGTTTATCCTTAACTCCCGGGACAAAAATAACTTCATTATCTTTAACTTCAACCTTAACACCCTTCAACATTTTTACGGTCAGGGTACCGTTTTTACCCTTAACCTCAAGCAAGCCGTCTTTCTCCAAAACGGTTACGCCTGCGGGTATGGTTACTGGTTGTTTACCTATCTTAGACATAATATTTTTACCAAATTTCAAATAAGAGCTCTCCGCCAAGCCTGTTTCTTCTGGCTTCTCCATCAACCATTACTCCTTTGGGAGTGGATAAAAAGAAGTTGCCGTATCCCTGGTGAGACTTTTTGATATCTTTCCAGCCAACATAGACTCTTTTGGAGGGAAGACTGATGAGCTTAACATCGGAGATGCGGGACTTTTCTTCCTTATCATACTTTAACTTAATCTCTATCACGCGCTTTACTCCCCTGCCCTTTTTCTGTATTTCATCCAAATAGCCGGTCTTAACCAAAGATTCCAAAACATTTTCTTCAAACTGAGAATAAGGCACCTTAACCCGGTCCTTTTTTCTAGTCATAGCGTTTTTAATTCTGATTAAAGTATCTATATACATATCATTACCAAGAAGCTTTTTTAACTCCGGGAATCATACCTCTTCCGGCTAGTTCCCTGAAACAAATCCTGCATAAATCAAAATCTCTGATGTAACCTCTTTTTCTGCCGCAGCGAAAACAGCGCCTGACAGCCCTGGTGCTGTACTTCGGCTCTTTATTCGCTCTAGCTATGACTGATGCTTTGGCCATTTTACTTTTTTAGAGGAATTCCTATTTTTTTGAAGAATTCTATACCCTCCGCCTTGGTCTTCGTACCGGCAACAAAAGTCACCTCAACTCCAAAGTTGGCCTTGGATACTTCAGGATTAATCTCAGGGAAGACAGTATGCTCTTTGATACCTATTGTCAAATTACCTCTACCATCAAAATTCTTAGTATCAATGCCCCTAAAGTCCCTAACACGAGGTAAAGAAACGTTAACGAAACGGTTAAAGAAATCATGCATTCTTTTACCCCTTAAAGTAGCCATGGCGCCGATGGTATCTCCTTCACGCGACTTAAAAGCAGCGATGGATTTCTTGGCTTTCCTAGGGGCAGGTTTTTGGCCGACAATAAGAGCAAGTTCGTCCAGAAGACCGGGAAGAATCTTGTCGTCAAATTGGGCGTTGCTCTGTCTCATCTTGCCTACGCCCACTGAAACTACTATTTTTACTAATTGGTGGCTTTGCATTTTTTACAAATTCTTTCTTTTTTGTCTCCGATCATCCTATGGCCAACCCTAGTGGGCTTACCACAGGCAGAACAAATCAACATAACTTTAGAAACCGTAATCGGGGCGGAAGTACTGATAATCTGGCCTTTCTCTCCCTGCTTCCTGGCTTTAGAGTTCTTCTTAACTATATTCAAACCTTCAACTATGATTTTACCCTGAAGAGTAGAAACTTTAAGAACCTTACCGGACTTACCCTTGTCCTTGCCTTTCAATATTAAAACTTTATCTCCTTTCTTGATATTCATATTTTAGACTATATCTTGAGCCAAAGAAATTATTTTATCGTAGCCCAGTTCTTTTAGTTCTCTGGGTATTGGCCCGAAAATTCTGGTGGCTTTGGGTTCTTTCTTATCAACTAGAACAGCGGCGTTGTCATCAAATTTGACATAACTGCCGTCAGGACGCCTGATATGATTCCTGGTGCGAACTATCACGGCCTTAACAATATCCTTTTTCTTAACAGCTTTTCTCGGCTCGGCAACTTGGACGGAAGCAATGACTATATCTCCCAGTTTGGCGTACCTCTTACGGCTGCCGCCGGGAATCCTAAAGACTCTGATGGTTTTGGCACCACTATTATCGGCTACTTTTAATATGGATCTTTCTTGAATCATTCTTTTAGTTCTTAACCACTATCCACCTCTTCTCCCGTGACTTAGGCTTGGTTTCTTCAATAATTACCTGATCGCCGACTTTAGCCTCATTATTCTCATCATGAGCCTTAAAACGGTCAGTTACCTTGTACTGCTTGCCATACTTGGGATGAACCTTCAGACGGATAACTTCAACCACAACAGTTTTCTGCATCTTATCGCTCACAACCCGGCCGGACAATCTTCTTTTAAGTTTTACAGTTTCGTTAGTCATGATTTTATACAGCTTTCTCCTTAATAAAGGTTTTTATCCTAGCGATGGTTTTTTTAGTCTCTTTAATAAGAAATATATTCTTTACTTTTCCGGAGGCTAAGTCAAACTTGGAAGAACTCAAAAGCTCTTCATTTTCTTTGAGTTGCTTCTGAAGTTCAGCACTACTCTTGGTCTTTAAATTTTCTATTTCTTTCCTTTTCATCTTATTTATTCCTTAACTACTTTAGTTTTAACCGGCAACTTGTGGCCCGCAAGAGTTAAGGCGCGGTTAGCCATTACTTCGGAAATACCGTCTATTTCAAAAAGAATCCTGCCGGGACGAACCGGGAAAACATAGTGGTCAACAGAACCCTTACCGCCACCCATAGTAACTTCGGGAGGACGCTTGGTAACCGGCTTATCGGGAAAGATTCTAATCCAGAACTTACCGCCGCGCTTAGTGAAGTTACTGACGGTACGCCTAGCTGATTCAATCTGACGGGAAGTAATCCAAGCCGACTCCAGAGCCTTTAAGCCATAAGAGCCATAAGAAACAGA
>DASRUQ010000039.1:0-8291 GCA_035655355.1 Minisyncoccota bacterium | reverse complement strand
ATATCTGTTATATTTTTCACCGTATTCCTCGGTAGCTCAGCGGTAGAGCGGCGCCCTGTTAAGGCGACGGTCGTAGGTTCGATCCCTACCCGAGGAGCATAATTACAAAATTGCCCATTGTTATGGGTAATTTTTGTAATTACTCATATATGGTAGGGATCGAATAAAAGGTGGGTCGGAGGGAAGGCAACTGGATTCCCTCCGTGGAGGAGATTATTCAGAACCGTGGGTTCTGAAGGAGCGAAGCGAATGCGGAGTGACGTGAGATAGCGAAGCGCCCTACCCGAGGAGCCAGTACCTTTCAAAATCCCGCTTTTGGCGGGATTTTTGAAAATTAGACGTCAAAAATTGGCCTTAAGTATCTACTTTAAGGCCATAACGCCGTACTGCGAGTAACCGCGGCCACGGCAGAAACTAATCCGTATCCATACTGAGAATCTCTTCCTACGCTCCCCAAATCTGTCGCGGTAGAATTCATTACTGCTCTTACTTCGTCATTAATACGGCCGTTGCCATTAGTGTCAAGAACTCCTGTCGCTATAACAAGCGCCGCAACTCCCGCGATATGAGGTGAAGCCATTGAAGTGCCAGAGCCATATTTGTAGCAATCGCCTAGAGTGTTACAAACCGGCTGCGGATTAGCATAACTGATATTATCATTCCATGTTGAGTACACAGATACCCCAGGTGCCGCAATTTCCACCTCGGAACCGGTGCTTGAGAAACTTGCGCGTTTATCAGTAGAATCGGTGGCACCAACGGCGATTACCGAAGCGAATTTTGCAGGATAAATAACATTTTTTCCTTTACCGGAAAGAGTTCCTGAATTTCCAGCCGCTGCAACGATTACAACGCCTTTTGCTTCGGCATTATCAAACGCCTGTTTTACAACGCTACCTGGATCGCGGTCTTTTCCTAACGATAGGTTGATTACATCCATTTTGACTCCCTGCACGGTCAGAATTTCTCCTGTAAAAGCATTCGTGATCTGCATTGTCACTCCGGTTGACCATTCAACCGCGGCAATAATGTCACTCCAGTAGCCAACGCCGTCTTCATTCAAAACGCGGAGTGAATAGAGGGTACATTGCGGCGCAACACCCACAACGCCGTAAAGCGGCTTGTCGCTTGCATCCTTTACGCCGTTATCGTTATCTTCCGCGCAGGCAGTACCGGCAACATGCGTTCCGTGCCCGTACACATCCATTGGATCATAGTCGTAATAATAAAAATCGTAGCCGCGGTTTGCGGAATCAAAATTGTCGTTCAAGTCAGAGTGGAGATAATTGACACCTGAATCAATGATGCCTATTTTCACTCCCGCGCCTTTATTCGGAGTAACCGATGCGTGTACATCTCCCGCGCCGATGCGTCGTACACCCCATGAATTATCAAGTTCATCGTCAACGGCGTACACGGCGTCATCTAGGTCAATGGACACGACATGCGGGTTGCGTGATAGCCCCTCAATTGCTCCGGCGGGCAGCGTAGCGGCAACAGCGTTCACGATGGAATAGCTGTATTTAATCTTGCCGCCATGGGCACGCACGAGTGCCTGCTCGCTAGAACCGACTGTTTTATCAAAAGCAATAAGCACACGCGTCAAATTATCACTGCCCTGCCCCTGGGCGACTGCGGATGTTGGAGCAGGAACGGTGAAACTCACCATACCCGCAACGACAAAAAGAGCGACAAACGAAACAATAATTTTTCTCATAGAATTAACCTTTGTTATTCAATAGTTTATATTAATGGACCTTTCACCGTTAATATAGCAAATCCTATAAATCAGTCAAATCGTAAGGGGCGACGGGGGGAATACGGTAAAAGGAAACAATAGGACACGGGAGAATATTAAACCCAAGGGTATGAACCAACGATATCCACGGAGTAACGACTAGTAAGGTGTTTTTTACTATAATACTTTATATGCAATTACCTCAGCCAAAACCAGAAGCAATTATTTATGAAGATAAACAACTTTATATAGCTTTGGCTAATTATCCTATAGCCCGCGGACATACGGTTGTGGTTTGGAAAAATAAAGTAAAGGATCTGCACCTGCTCTCCAAAAAAGAATACGAGTATTTAATGGACAAAGTTGATATTACCAGAAATGCTTTGCTTAAGACCTTAAAGCTAAAAAAAGTTTATTTAGTTTACGCCGACGAAGCAAACCAGGTTCATTGGCACCTCGTACCTCGGTTTAACAGCAAAGGTTTTAATATTTTAATACATAAACCTTCAAGGCTGAAAGATTTTTCGTTGGCGCGAAAAATTAAACAACATCTGCAAGGGTCAGAACTTTTTTACTAATACATTTTCTTATACTATACTTCTTACCAGTAGGGATGTTTTTGATTTTTAAGAAAAATGGAGAAAATTTGTAATAATCATTGAATTATGAAAAAACTAATTATAGCGATTGTCGTCTTGGTGGTTGTCGGCATTGGCGTTTATTACCTTGTCTTTAATAATCAAGACAACACCCCAGTAGATACTTCTCAAACAGACACTTCCCCCGCGCAGACCAGTACAGAAACAAATATTCCTAAAACTCAGGAAGCTCCAAGTATCATAGTAGATATAGAAAAATTCTCATTCAGCCCCGAAACAATAACCATAAAAACAGGGACAAAAGTGACGTGGGTTAATAATGACAGCGCGCCCCACACCATCACTTCTGACTCGGGCGGCCTCCTTAACTCAAAAACCCTTTCCAAGGGACAGTCATTCAGCTTTACCTTCACCGACCCAGATTCTCTAAAATACCACTGTAATATTCACCCAACGATGAAGGGCAATATTATCGTTAAAAGTTGGTAAGTCGGCCTACTTTCCCTCCGGTAACAATAACTTATGGCCCAAGAGGTAACAAAAAAAGATAAGAAGTATTACAAATGCGAGGAGTGCGGCTTGCTTTACTTAGATAAAGAAACAGCGGAGCAATGCCAAGCGTGGTGCTCGGAGCACAAGAGTTGTAATCTTGAAATTATCAAACACGCCGTAAAGGATTTCCCCGAAACTGGTTAGATACGCGTACTTACCATTTCCGATATTAAATCGGAATATAAATACACCTTATTAATTACGATTTTTAGATCTCAGGTAGCTATGTAAGCGAGGCAGCGCAAACGCATCAGCTCCAAGATAACCGGAAACACGCCAGGCCAGAACGAGACCCAATCCCAGAACAAAAAGAGTTGGATTGATACTTACCGTGCCAGCCAGCATGAAATTCAAGTTCATAAACACGCCGAAGAAAGCCGATACCCCCGTGAGAAACCCGAATATAAGAGCCACGCCAATCAGAAGCTCTCCGACAGCCACTAAATTAGACCAGATAGTAGTGTTATTAAGAACGAAGGTTTGCAAAAAATAAGCATACCAGCCCTGCACATCGGGATGAGGCCCGCCGGTCTTACTAAGCGCGCCCATAATAAAACCTTTAAGCGCCGCGCCCGCATCAGTCCCAAACCAAACTGGGTTAATTACTTTTTCCCAGCCGGCGTTAAGCCATATCCAACCCACATAGACCCTGACGACCAGCCAAAATAGCGAACTTTTAGTATCCGACAAGAGGAAATGCGCCAAGAACGATTCCTCTCTAGTGTACTGCTTCATATTTGATAAATAACTTTTTTGAAAACTTTGACCTTTTATTATTCATTTAATTATAGCACTACCTTTTTAAAATGCCCAAGCCTTGAATCGCTCCAAACCATCACGTTTAAAAAATGGGGGCTTGTTGTATAATTAACATATGAATTGGAGCATTTACGCCCTGGGTTCGGCTGTCTTCGCCGCCTTGGTGGCAATTTTAGCTAAAATCGGCCTTCAGGGAGTTGATTCCACTCTCGCTACCACCGTCCGCGCTATAGTCATGGCTGCGTTCCTTATTATGGTTTCCCTGGCTTTGGGGAAGTTTTCGGCCCTGGATACTCTCAGCAGCAAAACTATGGTTTTCATAATCCTCTCCGGAGTCGCCGGCGCTCTTTCTTGGCTTTGTTATTTTCTGGCGATAAAATACGGGCCCGTCACTGGCGTTGTCGCCTTGGATAAGACGAGCGTTATCTTCGCCTTCACCCTGGCCGTAATCTTTTTAAGCGAATCCCTAACCTGGCAGAAAGCCATCGGCGCGTCGCTCGTAACTATTGGAGCGGTCTTAATGGCGCTCTGATAAAAATACGACTTATATTATTAAGATATGGAAATAGAAAACGGCAAATATTACGACTTAGGCAAAAAAACTTATACGCTTTTTATTATCCAACAAACTTCATTTGCCGTTATTTTTCTTGTCGCCGCCATTATTATGGGAATTCTGGATACGGCCATTGGCTCCGACTTCATTGCCGGCCAGCCTGTCGGCGAAATCCTTAACTTGGGCATACTGGTTAGTATTTTCGCCGGCCTCTTGATTGGTCTCGGAGGCTTCAGCATCGCCAGGCTTAAATACAAAGCAGCCAAGATAATGCTAGACGAATCGGCTTTAAGAATAATCAGCGGCCTTTTGAACAGGAAAGAAATTGCCATCCCATTCCGCCGCGTTCAAACTGTGGAAATTCACCAATCTCCCGTGCAAAGACTTATTGGCGTAGGCCACGTTGTAATAGCTACCACGACTGATTTGGATACTCCCAACGAAGTGGAATCGACAGCCGACGAAGAGATAATCCCTTTAATGGACTACGATCTGGCGCGCGCCGTGGCTAACCAATTAACCAAACGAGCCGAAGTGGAAACGATGAGGATACAAAGATAATTGTATTTTCACTTTTAAGATTACTAAAGTGGCTGACTAATCTTTTAAATACTTCTTACCTTTCAGTTTTTCAGGCAGGTAAGATTCTTTATCGTAGAGTTTGTATCCATCGTGATACCCCAGCTCTTTCATAAGTTTAGTAGGAGCGCCTGCTCGCGCAGACAGATTCCTGACTTTCATGGGTATGGGTAAATTGCCGTATTCCTTGACGTCCGCTATCGCTCCCAGATAAGCATCGTATGATTGTCTGCTCTTTTTACAATTCGCGAGGTAAGTCACGCCGTGAGCCAAATTAATGCCGCATTCCGGATAGCCTATTATTTCGCAGGCTCGGAAGACTTCATTAGCTATAACGAGAGCGGTTGGTTGGGCAAGCCCAATGTCCTCCGAAGCGAAAATAACCATCCGCCTGGCAATAAAAAGCGGATCTTCCCCGGCTTCAATCATTCTCGCCAAGTAATACAAAGCCGCGTCCGGTTGACTCGCTCTCATGCTTTTT
This sequence comes from Minisyncoccota bacterium, assembly GCA_035655355.1. GTDB lineage: Bacteria > Patescibacteriota > Minisyncoccia > UBA6257 > Colwellbacteraceae > 2-12-FULL-43-11. The sequence goes on along the minus strand of DASRUQ010000039.1, from coordinate 3,027 downwards.
ATAAAAGCCGAGATGGTGTTGTAATGCTCTTCACCCTTTTTATCGTAGCGGAGATGCTTGGACTGAATAGTTTCTTTTAGAGTCTCTAAAGTTATTTTGCCGTAAAGTTTCCGCGCGTTCTCCAGAACCGTGATGGCTTGCCTCGCATCGCCTGAGGCCATTTGTACCAGCCAGTCCCTGGATTCTTTATCAACTTTGAAGCCAGTGCGTTTGATGATTCCCTCCATTTCTTTGTCAGCCAGACCGTTTAAAACAAAAATACGGCAACGCGAAAGAAGCGCCGGAATGATTTCAAAGCTTGGGTTTTCGGTGGTGGCTCCGATTAATGTCAAGTCGCCGCGCTCCACGAAAGGCAACAAGAAATCCTGCTGGGCTTTATTAAAACGGTGAATTTCATCAACAAAAAGAATTTTAGGCTTGCCCAGAGGCAGACTTCCTTTCCGGCCGGTAATATTTTTAATATCTTCTTTGCCGGAATCCACGGCCGAGAGTTCGTGGAATTCAGCATTCAGGGCGTTCGCGTAAATCCTGGCTAAAGTTGTTTTGCCGCTTCCCGGCGGTCCCCAAAGAATAAAAGAGAATAAATGTTTCCCCTCTATAGCCTCTCTTAAAGGTTTACTTGAACCAACCAGGTGCTCCTGCCCTACAAATTCTTTCAGGCTTTTGGGCCTTATTTGCGAAGCTAACGGTTCCATATACTGAAATGGTACCACAAACTGACTAATCGCCTCGGCTTTCTCTGCCGTCTCCTGAAATAGGTATTTTTTTACCCAAGAATTCAGGTTCATAGTGTGTTACCGCGTCAAAAAAGGCTTTAATAGAAGCAAATCGTTCCCGAAACCAGCCAAAAAGGCTTAATTCGTCTCCAGCTGGAATCCCCTGAGGCTCAATGCCGACTTCTCTGGCGAGATAAAGAGCCCGCGGCAAATATTCCGCTTGGCTCACTATAATCACGGACTTAACCCCGAATATCTCTTTGGCTCTGTAAACACTGTTGTAGGTATCAAAACCGGCGTAATCGGAGAAAACATCGGAAGCTGGCACGCTTTTCTCCTTAGCAAGGTAAGCCACGGCTGGCGTCACTTCGTTGTAGTTAACTTCCCTATTGTCTCCGGAGACTAAAATGGCTCCGGCTTTACCCATAGCGTAAAGTTGGGCCGCCCTATCGGCTCTTTCTTTATAGACGGGTGAAAGCAGGCCGTTACTTTTAACGCTCGCTCCCAGCAGGAGTATGGCGTCAGCCTCGTGGAGCTCGGTAATGGTTTTTATGAATTTCTTGCCGGTCGTATAGACAAAGATATTGATACCGGCAAAAACCAGCCCTAACATTAAAATTATTAATAGAGTATAATGAAAATAATATTTAGATAATTTTAATTTCATCAATATGCAAGAACTAGCTCGCGCCGATATCTTTTTTCTAATCAGCACTTTAGCGGTGGTCTTAGTGACTGCCGGGTTGATCGGTATCTTCTATTATCTTATACGAATTCTTAAAAATGTTCATGAGATCTCAGAAAGAGCCAAAAAGGTGAGCGAAGAAGTAGAGACCGACATTGAGTCTTTAAGAAGTGGGGTTAAAAGCGGCGCCCACTGGTTTACTAGCCTCTTGACTATGTTTTCACCGGTCTTAAGGGGAGTTAAAAATAAAAGAAAAAATAAAAACCAATAAATAAAAATAAAATGACAAAAAGAAATTCAGGTAATAAGAAAAAAATCGTGGCCGGAGCAGCTTTAGCTACTGCCGCCGCTGCCGGAGCGGCTTATTGGCTCTATGGCTCGAAGAACGCCGCCGAGCACAGAAAGATGGTCGGCCAGTGGTCCGGTAAGGCGCAAAAAGAGATTATCGCCGCCTCTAAGAAACTTAAGAAGTTGGATAAAAAGTCCTATGCTAACCTAGTTAATAAAGTCACCAAGCGCTATTCCAGTGTTAAGGGCATAACCGCTAAAGAACTTGTCGTTTTGAGCCGGGACCTGAAAAGAACCTGGAATGATTTAAGTAAATCTGCCTCTCCTAAGAAAAAGGCTGCTAAACCAGCGAAAAAAAGTAGGACCAAAAGAGTTCGCTAGTACCTGATTTATTATTTAAAGAAAGTTTCTATTTCTTTAGCGGTTAAATTTCTTGTATTGCCTGGCTTCAGGTTGCCTAGTTTTATTTCTCCTACCCTCAATCTTTTGAGACTGGTCACGGTATAATTTAACTCGCCCAGCATCACTCTTATCTGATGCTTCTTCCCTTCATGCAAAACTATTCTGATTTCGTTGTTCCCCACTATTCTGGCCTCCGCCGGTAAGAGTTTCCCGAAAGTCTCGGTCATCATCCCCTTCTTTATAATTCCTTCCACTCCGCTCCTAATATGTTCTTTTACCTTAACTAGGTACTCTTTTTCAAATTTGCTTTCCGCCCCAAGAATTTTGGAGGTTATCCTGCCGTCGTTGGTTAATATAATTAGCCCCTCGGATTGCTTATCCAGCCTGCCTATCGGGAAAAGACCTTTGTCGGTCCACTGCCCTATTACATTTTCTTCCTCATTAGATTGAGTGGGGATACCTCTTGGCTTGTAATAAGCCAAGTAAATATAATCTTTGTCTTTGACTCCTTTCAGGGTGACTTTATCCTGATTGCCTACCAGCGCTCCCATGGAGGCTCTAACACCATTAATAAAAACACTGCCAGCTCTCACCAGCTCATCGGCTTCCCTGCGGGAGGCCACTCCCTGGTCCCGCAAATATTTATTTATCCTTATTCCGGCTTTATCTCCCATTGCTTTATATTATAGGACTTACCTAAGGTATTTTTGGATATTAGCCAAATGCCCCTCGTAGGTCGGTGAACAGCGGGTCACTCCGTCATTATCGTGAAGATAATAAAGGCAGTTTGTTTTTTGCGGATTTAAGACTGCTCCCAAGGCATCTATTCCCGGATTATCTATCGGGTGCGGCGGCAAACCTGCGTATAAATAAGTGTTATAAGGTGAATCTAGGCTCTTGTCTTCAACCCTTATCGGCGCCCACCAGCCATTTCCC
>DASRUQ010000038.1:0-8990 GCA_035655355.1 Minisyncoccota bacterium | reverse complement strand
CGTTATGCTTATATGGTAGAAAACATCGGTTTGGGAGGAGTGTTGGTAGTCGTTCTTTTTCTTTATTTCTTTGGCTCTGTTATTACAGTTCCAGCGGAAGCTTTATTCCGTCTCTTCACGGGAGTGGGGGCCATCTAAGACGGGGGATCCCCTCTTAAATTTCAAAGAAATTTTTGGAGGATGAAAAAACTTAGGAGGGTAAATTGACAATAATCTTCATTATCTGTAAGATAGCTCCCATATGCCTACTATCCGTCAGCTTTTAAAGCATGGTAGAACTAAATCGGCGCGCAAGGATAAAACCCCAGCCCTGGGGATTTATTTTAATGTTATACAGAACCGTCCGGTTAATTCTCCGTCTCCCTTTAAAAGGGGAGTCTGTATAAAGGTTTTTACCACTACCCCCAAGAAACCAAACTCAGCTTTGAGAAAAGTTGCCAGAGTGAGACTGACTAATGGTCAAGAAGTCACCGCCTACATCCCAGGAGAAGGGCACAACCTTCAGGAACACTCGGTGGTTATGATTAGAGGAGGCAGGGTTAAAGATCTACCTGGCGTGCGTTATCATATCGTGAGAGGTATTCTGGACACTACCGGTGTTAATGCCCGTAAACAACAGAGGAGTAAGTATGGAGCGAAGCGCGCCAAAAAATAAGCATGACCCTTCGACAAGTTCAGGGTCATGATGAATAATATTGAATCATGAGAAAGAAAAAAAATTATAAAAGAGAATTTAATCCCGACGTTAAATATGATAGCGTCGCTTTAACGCGTTTTACTAACTACATCATGGAAGACGGCCGTAAATACGCTGCCGAAAAAGTTGTTTACCGCGCCATGGATATTATTAAAGAGAAGCTCAAGCTTGAACCTTTGGTTGTTTTTGAGAAAGCTCTGGAAAACGCCGCTCCGACTGTAGCTGTTGTTTCCCGCCGCGTGGGAGGAGCCAATTACCAGATACCGGAAGAAGTCAGGCCAGATAGGAAGTTCGTTTTAGCTGCCCGTTGGATAATTGCCGCCGCCCGCTCCAAGAAAGGCAGGGGTATGGGAGAAAAATTGGCTGAAGAATTACTTGCCGCTTATAACAACGAAGGCTCCGCTATCAAGAAAAAACAGGACGTCCACAGAATGGCCGAAGCGAACCGCGCCTTCGCTCATTTCTCCAGATAAAAATTCTCTATGTCACGTCTTTACCCCATAGAGAAAGTTAGAGATATTGGAATTATCGCTCATATTGATGCGGGTAAAACAACTGTGTCCGAGAGGGTGCTTTTTTATACCGGTATATCCCATAAAATAGGCGAGGTTCACGAAGGAGAGGCTGTTATGGATTGGATGGAGCAGGAGCGTGAAAGAGGTATCACTATTACTTCTGCCGCTACCACTTGTTTTTGGACTCCTACTTATCACAATGGTGATAAAAACTTTGAATACCGCATTAATCTTATCGACACTCCTGGGCATATTGACTTCACCGTTGAAGTGAAAAGGTCATTGCGTGTTTTAGACGGTGCTGTGGTTGTTTTCGACGGCGTAGCCGGAGTTGAACCCCAATCCGAAACTAACTGGCACTACGCCGATGAATATAAAGTGCCTCGTATTTGTTTTATTAATAAATTAGACCGTATGGGCGCGAACTTTGAGAAAAGTTTTGCTTCCATCAGAGAGCGTTTAACTCCCAACGCTATTCCTATTCAGCTCCCCATAGGATCGGAGGGTGATTTTTCGGGCGTGATAGATCTTATAAAAAACAAGGCTTATAACTTCGAAGGCGATAAAGGCGACAGCGTTATAGAAATTCCCATCCCTGAAAATATGAAGGCTGCGGCTGAAAAAGCCAGGCATGAGCTGGTGGAGAAAATTTCCGGTGAAGACGAAGCCCTCACCAACAAATATCTGGAAGGCAAAGAAATTTCCGAAGATGAGCTCTGCGCTGCTCTTCGTAAAGCTACTATTAAAGTAAGTATCATCCCTGTACTTTGCGGTTCCGCTTTAAAGAATAAGGGTGTCCAATTAATGTTGGATGCCGTAGTTGATTACTTGCCCAGCCCTGATGAATTGGCTGGAGTTAAAGGTATTGATCCGAAGACCAGCGAAGAAATTATCAGGCTTCCTAAAGATTCCGAACCTTTTACTGCCTTGGCTTTTAAGATCGCCAGCGACCCCTATGTCGGCAGTCTGACTTATTTCCGTGTTTATTCTGGAACTTTGAAGCGCGGCAGTTATGTCTTGAACTCCAGTAAAAATTCCCAGGAAAGAATTGGACGTATTTTAAAAATGCACGCGAACCATAGGGAAGAAATTGAAGAGATTTACGCCGGTGAGATTGGCGCCTTGGTTGGGCTCAAAGATACTATGACCGGCGATACGCTTTGCGATCCAGATCATCCGGTTATTCTTGAATCCATCGTTTTTCCGGAGCCGGTTATCAGCCAGAAAATCAGTCCTAAAACCAAAGCTGACCAGGAAAAGATGGGTATGGCTTTGAAGAAATTATCCGAAGAAGATCCTACTTTCCACGTCGGAGGTAATTCCGAGACAGGTGAAACTCTTATTTCCGGCATGGGGGAGCTTCATTTGGAAGTTTTCGTCGAAAGAATGAAGCGGGAATTCGGAGTGGAAGCCGAAGTAGGCCGCCCTCAGGTTTCTTACAAAGAAACCATCACTGCTTCTGCTGAAGCTGAGGGTAAATATATCAAACAATCAGGCGGACGCGGGCAGTATGGTCACGCTGTTTTGGAAGTTAAAAATGGCGAGAGAGGCAGCGGTATCGTTTTCTTGAATGAAGTTAAGGGAGGTTCCGTCCCTCACGAATATATTCCTGCGATTGAAAAAGGTGTTAATGAAGCCATCGCTAAGGGTGTGGTGGCTGGATTTCCGATTGTAGATATAGAAGTTACTCTAACGGATGGTTCTTATCACGAAGTTGATTCGTCTGAAGCTGCTTTCAAGATTGCCGGTTCTATGGCTCTGCAGGAAGCCGTGAAGCGCGCTAAGCCGATAGTGCTTGAACCTATAATGAAATTACAGGTTATTGCCCCCGGCGATTTCTTGGGAGACGTAACTGGCGATATTTCCTCCAAGCGGGGCAGGATTGAAGCCATGAATGACAGGGGAACGGTCAAAGTGGTTGAGGCTAAAGTGCCGCTTTCCGAAATGTTTGGTTATGCCACTAAGCTTAGGTCCATGACTCAGGGTAGGGGGTCTTTCACTATGGAGTTCTCCGATTATGAGGCCGTACCTAAGAGTATGGAGTCATTGATTGCCGAAGGTAAGAAATAAAAGGCAATTTAGTATTAATAGGTTGACACTCTGGCCTCTTTTTACTAAACTCTGGTGGCAGTTTTCATAAAGAGTATTAAACCCTGCGTTGCGTGGTCGCGGGGAGGACAAGTAAGAGCAAACTCTTATTTCCTTTCCTCGTTAACCTGCCTCCTGCATGCGCAGGCAAGCCGTAATAAAAATTAACAAAAAGAGTCGAAGTCCAAAATAGCATAAAATAAAAACATGGCAGAAAAAGAAAAATTTGAAAGGGTTAAGCCGCACTTGAATGTGGGAACTATCGGTCACGTTGATCACGGTAAAACCACTTTGACCGCGGCTATCACCCACGTCCTTCACTTAAAGGGTTGGACCAAGAAAGAGGAGTCTGTCGATATGATTGACAACGCTCCCGAAGAAAAAGCCCGTGGCATCACGATTGCTTTGCATCACTCCGAATATGAATCTGAGAGCAGACACTATGCTCACATTGATGCCCCTGGCCACGCCGACTACATTAAAAACATGATTACCGGAGCCGCTCAGATGGACGGAGCCGTTCTTGTGGTTTCCGCCGCCGACGGCCCGATGCCGCAAACTAGGGAACACATTCTTTTAGCCTACCAGGTAGGAGTTCCTAAAATCATTGTTTTCTTGAACAAGTGCGATATGGTGGATGATAAAGAGCTCATCGACCTCGTTGAAGCTGAAGTCAGAGAACTTTTAAAGAAGTATAACTTCCCCGGAGACGAAACCCCTATTATTAGAGGTTCGGCCGTTAAGGCTTTAGCTGCTACTTCTGCCGATTCAGAGGAAGCTAAACCTATTTTGGAGCTTGTTAAAGCCCTAGATGAATACATTCCTGTGCCACAGAGAGATTTAGACTTGCCGTTCTTGATGCCAGTAGAAGATATCTTCTCCATTGAGGGCCGCGGCACTGTTGTCACCGGAAGAATTGAGAGAGGTATAGTTAAAGTTAACGAAGAAATTGAAATAGTTGGTTTGAAGCCGACTGCCAAAACTGTTATTACCGGCATTGAAATGTTCAATAAATTATTGGATGAAGGCAGGGCCGGAGACAACGTTGGCTTACTTCTCCGCGGACTTAAAAAAGAAGATGTGGAAAGAGGTCAGGTCTTGGCTAAGACAGGATCCGTTACTCCTCACACCGAATTTGAAGCCGAGGTTTATATCTTGAGCAAGGAAGAGGGTGGCAGACACACTCCAATCTTTTCAGGCTATAAACCACAGTTTTACATCAGAACCACCGATGTGACTGGTGAAGTTACTTTGCCCACGGGAACCGAAATGGTTATGCCAGGGGACACAATCAAGTACACCGTTAAACTCATTGCTCCGGTAGCTTTGGAAGAAAAGACCCGTTTTGCTATCCGCGAAGGAGGCAAAACAGTGGGGGCAGGTGTAGTTACCAAGATCATTAAATAAAGTGGCTAAAGAAGCGATTTCCGGAGATAAGTTAAGGTTAAGAATACGGTCTTATGACAGCCGTCTCATTGATAGCTCCTGCAAACAAATTATAGAGACCCTCAGGAGGCAGGACGCCAAGATACTGGGCCCTATACCATTACCTACTGAATTCAAAAGATACACCGTCAATCGCTCTACTTTCGTCCACAAGAAGTCTCGGGAACAGTTCGAGATGAGAGTCCACAAGAGGCTAATAGACATCTTAAAGCCCATTCCGAAGATTATAGAGTCATTACAAGATCTTAATTTACCGGCTGGAGTGGACATTGAGATTAAGATGGTGTAAACTATCCCGCTAGAGGATAGCCAAATAACAAGAATAAATGGCCGGCCCGTCCGGTCATTTGTTTAGATTCGTTTTGAGCATATGGATTATATAACTGGTAAAAAAATGAGAATGGATCAGATCTGGCAGGACGATAAAGTCGTTCCGGTCACTCTGATAAAAATGGATGCCGATCCTGATTTTGAGGTTGGCAAACTAGTTAAAGTTAGCGGCACCTCTAAGGGACGCGGTTTCCAAGGTACAGTCAAGCGTCACGGTTTCCACGGAGGTCCTAAAAGTCACGGCCAGAAGAATCGTCTCCGCGCTCCTGGATCAATCGGCAGCACTGCTCCCCAAAGAGTTTATCCTGGCAGGCGTATGGCTGGCCACATGGGAGTGGATCGGATCACTATTAAAAATTTAAAGATTGTGGAGATAGACAAAGAAAATAAAATTGTCTTTTTAAGAGGCGCTGTTCCCGGGGCTAAGAACGGTAAAATTCAAATTTATAAATAATGAACGCTGATTTATACAATTTAAAAAACGAGCATACCGGTACGGTAGAACTTCCGGAGCGTGTTTTTGGAGTTAAATGGAACCCCGATTTAGTTCACCAAGCCTTGCGGGTTCAGTTGAACGGCAGGCGTAATCATTCCGCTCATGCCAAGGGCAGAAGCGAAGTTTCGGGAGGTGGCAAGAAGCCTTGGAGACAGAAGGGAACCGGCCGCGCCAGGCACGGTTCTATTCGTTCTCCACTTTGGAAGGGAGGAGGAGTCACTCATGGTCCGAATAAAGAAAGAGACTACTCTTTGAAGATTAATAAGAAAATGAAGCAGTTGGCAATATTTTCAGTGCTCGCCAGGCGTTTTAAAGACGGCGAAATAAAGATTATTGATTCTTTGGCCATAAAAGAGCCTAAGACCAAAATTTTAAACGACTCCCTTAAGGGCTTTATTCCCGAAGAGAGGATAACTTTAAACGCTTTGATAATTCCGGCCGAGGGAGACAAGAATATCTATAAAGCAACCAGGAATTTGGCTAAGATTGGAGCTACGAGCGCCAAGTCCCTGAATATTTATGATTTGCTTAAGCATAAACAGATATTAATGGACAAGTCGGCTGTAACTGTAATTGATAAACATTACCATGAGATCTAACCGTTTACTTATAAAAAAACCATGGATCAGTGAAAAGTCTACCGATATGACCAACCTGGGTAAGTATGTTTTTGCGGTAGAGCCAAACGCAGTGGCCTCCGAGATTGCCAAAGCGGTTGAGTCTATTTATAAAGTTCACGTAGTTAATACCAACGTGATTAACAAAGTTTCCAAAGGTAAAAAGACCAAGAAAGTTATTGTTACCTTGAAAGCTGGAGAAAAAATTGATATTGTACCTCACTAAACTGACATGAAACGCTATAAACCTTATACAGCCTCAAGAAGGCAAATGACGACCGTTGAGTACGGCGTTTTAACCGATATCCCCAGAATGAAATCAAAGACCAAGAGATTGAAGACCCACGCTGGCCGCAATCATCATGGCCGGATTACTACCCGGCATCAGGGCGGAGGCCTGAAGAAAATCTACAGGATAGTTGATTTTAAACAATCAAAAATGAATGTCCCAGGTAAAGTAGAGGCACTTGAATATGATCCTTACAGAAGCGCTTTTATTATGAGGGTTGTTTATAAGGACGGCGACAGGCGCTATCATTTGGCGCCTCGGGACATCAAAGTTGGCGATGCCGTTGTAACCTCACTCAAGGCTCCTTTAACTACTGGCAACAGAGTCCCCCTGAAGAGTGTTCCCGTTGGTTATGGCATTCACAACATCGAACTCTCTCCTGGCAGAGGCGGAGCTATAGTAAGGAGCGCCGGCAGCCAGGCTCAGGTTTTAGCTCACGAGGAGGGTTACACTCAATTAAAACTTCCTTCCGGAGAAATCAGAAGAGTTCTCTGGAATAACTTAGCTTCTTTAGGACAAGTTTCTAATTCTGACTATAACTTAATAAACATCGGTAAAGCCGGCCGTTCCAGACAGCTTGGTATCAGGCCAACTGTCCGCGGCAGCGCTATGAATCCGGTTGATCATCCCTACGGAGGAGGTGAAGGCAAGCAGCCCAGAGGCACCAAGAGACCAAAGACTATTTGGGGTAAGGTTACTGGCGGCAGAAAGACTAGGAACAAGAAGAAATGGTCCAATACTGTTATAGTATCCCGCAGACCCAATAAAAGAATAAAGAAATAATACAGACATGCCTAGAAGCTCTAAAAAAGGACCTTACATTGACGCCAAGCTCTTGAAAAAAGTTAGCCAGCTTAAGGTTGGAGATAAAACCGTTATCAAGACCTGGGCCAGAAGCGCCACCATTACTCCGGAATTTATTGGTTTTGTTATGGGTGTCCATAATGGCAAGGATTTCGTAAGCGTTTTGATTACGGAAGATATGGTTGGTCACAAGTTAGGTGAGTTTTCTTTGACCCGGAAGTTTGTTAAGCACGGAGGTAAAATGCAGAAAGAATTGGAAACAGCCGCGGCTGCGGCTACTGCTCCTGCCGCGGCTAAACCGGCTGCCGGAGGTAAGAAATAAAAGATATGAATAAAGCCAAAGCTACACTTTACAACTTAAGAATCGCTCCCCGAAAGGTGAGATTGGTTTCTGACCTTTTAAAGGGTAAGTCAGTGAACGATAGTATGGCTCGGCTGCAATTGATGCCGTGGAGGAGTGTTACTCCTATTTCTAAACTTTTGAAGTCAGCCGTGGAAAATGCCAAGAATAAAAATATGGATGTCAATAAACTCTTTATAGAATCCATCACTGTGAACCAAGGTCCGATGTTAAAACGTTTTTTGCCGAGAGCTCAAGGTCGGGCTACTCCTATCCAGAAGAAAATGAGCCATTTAAGTGTTACTTTAGGAGAAAAGGATGCTTTAACGAGTAAATACACTATTTATGAATTTAAGAGAGAGAAGAAGTCTAAAGTTGACCACAGTGGACACGATCATACTAAGCCCAAGGCAGATACCGTTAAGAAAGTAGGCGACGAATCGAAGCCCGGCTACTTCAAGAAAATGTTCCAAAGAAAATCAATTTAAAAATATGGCAACTAAGATTAGACCCGATTCATTCAGATTAGGCATCACCAAACCTTGGAGTTCCAGGTGGTTTTCACGTAAGAATATGGGCCAATTCCTCAAAGAGGACGAAGCTATTAGGAAGATCATTATGAAGAAAATCGGTTTGGCCGGAGTGGCTTCTATTGATATTGAGCGTGCCAGCGAAAAATGCCGCGTTATTATCAAAGCTTCCAGACCGGGCCTTATCATCGGCCGGGGCGGTAAAGGCATAGAGGATTTGGATAAAGAATTACAGAAAGTATTTAAGGTTAAAACTGCCTTGAGTCTTAACGTTGAAGAGTTAAGGCGTACCGAAGTCTCTTCTCAAGTTATGGCTCAAAACATTGCCTGGGATTTGGAGAAGAGAATTAGGTTCAGAAGGACTATGAAAAAATACCTTGATACCATCATGCAGAACAGGGGTGTCCAGGGAGCTAAGATTGCCATTGGCGGCAGGCTTGATGGCGGTGAAATCGCCAGGCGTGAACATTTGTCTAAAGGTAAACTGCCCCTTTCAACCTTAAGAGCCGACATAGATTATGGAGAGGCGACCGCTTTCACTACTTACGGCACCGTGGGTATTAAAGTTTGGATTTACAAAGGTGAAGTTTTTGATAACGAAAAAAGTAATTAGAACATGCTTATACCTAAAAAAGTAAAACACAGAAAGTGGCACAAGGGTAGGAACCGTAAGCGTACTATGGACACTAGAGGTGCATCTGTTTCTTATGGCTCTTATGGCTTAAAGGCTCTGGAGTCGGCTTGGATTACTTCCCGTCAGATTGAATCAGCTAGGCGTACCGTCAGTAACTTCACTAAGCGCGGCGGTAAGTTCTGGATTAGAATCTTTCCCGATAAG
>DASRUQ010000037.1:0-8548 GCA_035655355.1 Minisyncoccota bacterium | reverse complement strand
CCATTAAAAGAGAGGCCGATGATAAAACCTATACGGTGCGTTTGAAAGAAAATCTGCGCTGGCAGGATGGAGAGAAGCTTACCACCGATGACATTATCTTCACCCTCCAGACCATCCAAAGCCCCGATGCCCATTCTCCGCTTTCAACAAACTTTCGGGGAGTAACAGCGGAGAGGGTCAGCGAACTGGAGGTTAAATTTGTTCTTCAGAACCCTTACGCTTTCTTTGAAGAAGACCACTTAAAAAACTTCTTTATTATCCCTAAACACATCTTTGCCGATACCGCGGTAGAAAATTTGAAGTTTTCTATTTACGGCCTGAAGCCTGTAGGTTCCGGGCCTTACGTGGTTAGCAGCTACAAAAGCGACAGTAAGGGAGTTATTACGTCTATAAATCTGCAGGATAGTTCTAAATACTCCGGACCGAAGCCTTTCTTGTCCCGTCTCACCTTTAAATTTTATAAAAATGCCGCCGATTTGGTGAGAGCTTATAACGCCGGACAAATTGACGGCTTGGGGCTTTCTACTTCGGAGTCTCTCGCGAAAATAACTTTGAGGAGCAAGATTGATTATTTTCAATCGTCACGGGAGTATGCTGTCTTTATTAACCAGACAACCGACAACACCCAGCTCAAAGACATTAATATCAGGCGCGCCCTAAGTGAGAGCGTTGATAGGCCATTTATTATTGCGAGTGTTTTTGACGGCCACGCCACTCCCCTCTACGGGCCGACTACCCACACCAAGCAGCCGAAGGATAACGCCGACTTGTCGTTTCTTAACGGCGTTGAAGCTACGCTCACTGTTCCGGACGAGTCTTTCCTAGTTAAAACAGCTGAAATGTTAAAGAGCGCCTGGGAATCTCATGGGGCTAAAATCACTTTGCGGGTTATGTCCACTAAAAAAATTGAAGACGACGTCTTAAGGAGCACCGATTACGATATGCTGATCTTCGGCAATATTATTAAAGAAGGAGGAGACCTCTACGCCTTCTGGGACTCCTCCAGGCGTTTCTACCCTGATGAAAACTTGTCACTTTACCAAAACCCGGTGGCAGATAGCCTGCTGGAAGCCTACCGACGGAACTTTGATGGAACAAGCAGAAACACCAGGCTCGCTAACATCAGCAACCTCATCGCCTCCGATTTCCCGGCCGTCTTCCTCTACTCTCCAGATTACATCTATATCTCCACCCCTAAACTCGGGGGGCTGGACACAACGCGGGTCATTAACACTTCTGCTGATAGATTTGATACTATTGAGAGGTGGTTTATAGAGACCAGCAGATCATTCCAATGAATTTGACATTTTATTATGGATATTAGAGAATACAAAAAGATTTCCAACCTCATTAGAGACAACGATATCTACAAGGTTTACGATCTTCCGACCTTGCAGAACCTAAATTTATCTTTAACAGAACTTCGGACCGGTAAGTCCACCACAGGACATTCCCAGGCTGATGCCGACGAAGTTTACATTTTTATCAGCGGCAGCGGATCTATTGATATAGACACGGACAACCAGAAAGTTAAGGGCGGGGAGGTAGTGCTCATCCCCCGGGGCAAGTTTCACAAAGTTCACAACGAGGGTTCCGAAACTTTTAGTTTTTGGTCCGTCTTTGAAAAATACGGAGATAGGAGATAAGTAAATTGAAAAATCAAATATCAAAAATCAAAATGTTTTAAGTTACTTATTTTACATTTTGCATTGTCATTTTAAACTTTGATATTTACATTTTAATTTAATTACATAGTCCTGCCTCCATGGCGGAATTGGCATACGCGCAGCGTTCAGGACGCTGTCCCGCAAGGGTTAGAGGTTCAAATCCTCTTGGAGGCACAAAGAATAAAAATACCAACAGGAGGAAAAACTCTCTAAATATAGTTTGTGAGGCAAATCCTTTTGAAAGTGCAAGAAAAAATAAAAAATAAATGATATCTAGAATAAAAAGAGAATCGGAGAAAGGAGGTTACTCTCCAAGAAAAGCAGACGTTAACGTAGATAAAAGCGAAATATTGCGCCTGATTCCATTAGGCGGGCTCGAAGAGATTGGCCGCAATATGACTTATCTCGAATACAAAGACGAAATAGTCATTATTGATATGGGCCTTCAGTTTCCCGAAGAAGAAACGCCCGGCATTGATTACATTATCCCCAATATAGAGTCTCTGGAACACAAGAAGAAAAATATCAGAGCCGTCGTTATTACCCACGGCCACTTAGACCACGTTGGAGCCATTCCTTACCTGATGGGTAAATTAGGCAACCCGACAATGTACACCGCCCCACTCACCGAAGCCATAATTAAGAAAAGACAGGAAGAGTTTGTTAACTCTCCTAAACTTAATATTGTTTCCATCGCCAATGGCGACAAGTTTAAAGTCGGTCAGTACTTTGACCTGGAGTTTATAAGCGTGGAGCACACCATTCCTGACGCAACCGGCGTCATTATCAAAACTCCGATTGGCAACATCGTCCACTTCGGAGATTTCAGAATTGACTATGACGAAAAGGGTAACGCTAACGGCCTGGACGTTATTGAAAGAGTCGGCAAAATGGGTGTCCACACTTTTATGTGCGATAGCACCAACGCTGAAGAGCCTGGCCGCACCCTGTCGGAAAAAATAGTAGAGAAAAACTTAGAGGCGCTGTTTAACCAGGCAGATGGCAGGATAATCCTTACCACCTTCTCCTCCATGTTAACCCGCATCGCGGAGATTATTAAGATCTCCGAGAAAATAGGGCGCAAAGTTCTCTTAAACGGTCGCTCCATGAAAGACAACGTTCAAATAGCCCAGACGATGGGTTACATTAAGATTAAGAAAGGCACCCTTATTTCACCCGAGGAGATGAATAAGCTGAAAGACGACAAGGTGATGATCATCACTACCGGCGCCCAGGGCGAATCCAACGCTGGTTTAATGAGAATTGTTGATGGCGAACACAAACACATTAAAATCAAAAAGGGAGATACTTTAATTTTCTCTTCTTCTGTTATTCCCGGCAACGAGAGAAGTGTCCAGGGATTGAAGGACAACTTAACGAGACAAGGCGCCATAGTTTTTCAATCCAAGATGATAGACATTCACGCCTCCGGTCACGCTCCTTCCGAAGACTTAACGACCACCGTGAAACTTTTGAAACCTAAATATTTCGTACCGGTCCACGGCTACTATTATATGAGAGCCACTAACGGTAAAAACGCTCTGGCTGGAGACTTGGCTAAAGACGGGGTCCGCCTGATGGACAACGGCCAGGTAGGAGAACTCACCAAAGATGATTTCGTTATTAGCGATGAAGTGGTGCCGGCCCATTATGTGATGGTTGACGGCTTGGGAGTCGGAGATGTTGGCGAGATAGTTCTGCGCGACAGAAAAGTTCTGGCCCAGGAAGGTATGTTGGTTGTGATAGCGACCTTAGACAGGAAGACCGGACGCATCATTAAAAACCCGGACATTATCTCGCGCGGCTTCATTTATCTTAAAGATAACCAAGGTATGCTAGATGAAATCCGCACCAAAATAAAAAACATCATTAACCGCATCCCCCGGCCGCAGAGTGTTGACCCCGATTACCTAAAAACAATTTTTAGAGACCAAATCGGCCAGTACATCTACAACAAGACCTATAGGAGACCGATGATTCTGCCCGTCATCATTGAAGTTTAGTTTCTAATTTATAATTCAAAATTTAACATAACCATTGGTTTCATTAATGAAACCAACGAAAATTATAAGTATATAATGGATGTTTATTTTTTGAGTTTGTTCAGCGCTAACATCTAGAGGATGGTTTCATTAATGAAACCATCCCACGTTGCGAACATATATAAAAATAATTACATTCTAATTTGATGTTGGTTGAAAATTGATAATTTTAAATTTATACTTTAATTCATGAAACCCATTATCGTTAGCGGTATCAAACCCTCCGGAGAACTGCACATCGGCAACTATCTGGGTATGTTAAAGCAGTCTGTCGAACTCCAAAACTCCGGCAAATACGCCCCGTTTTATTTTATCGCCGACTATCACTCTTTGACCCAACGTTATGAACCTAAAGAAAAAGCCGCGGAAATTTTTAAGATAGCCGTTGATATTCTGGCTATGGGCCTGGATCCAAAAAAATCAGTTATCTTTATTCAGTCTCATGTGCCAGAACATACTAACCTAGCCTGGATTTTTAATACTATCACTCCGGTTGGAAAACTCCAGAATATGATTGAGTACAAAGAAAAGTTAAGTGAAGGCCAGATGCCCAATGTCGGACTGATGGACTACCCTGTCCTGATGGCCGCCGACATCCTGCTCTACAAAGCCGAATATGTGCCTGTTGGAGAAGACCAAAGGCAACACATAGAACTGGCCCGGGAAATAGTGAGAACTTTTAACGACAGATTTGGTAAAACCTTCAAGGAGCCTAAAGCGGTAACTACGAAAGGCACCAGAGTTATGAGCCTCGCGGATCCCGCTAAGAAAATGTCCAAATCCATTCCTAATGGCTGTCTTTATCTATCGGACTCTCCCGCCATCATTAGAGACAAAATCAAAAGAGCTGTAACAGATTCCTTTTCCACCATTGAATTTGACCCCGTGAAGAGACCGGCGGTTTCTAACTTAGTTTTGATTTATTCTGAATTTTCAGGACTTTCTACCGATGATGTGGTCAAGAAGTTTAAGGGCTGTGGTTATGCCGAATTTAAAAATGCTCTCTCCGATATGGTTATAGAAAAGCTTTTACCTTTCCAAACCAGAAGAAACAAACTCATGAAGAATAGGAAAAGCGTTATGAATATTTTGGCCCAAGGAGCCAAGAAAGCCGAAAAGATTGCCTCTAAAACCATGACTGAAGTCAAAAAGAAAGCTGGGCTTATCTAGTTTTCTCTAAATTCACCCTAGGAAGACTTCTTTAAACTAATTTTAACGTCATAGTTGCCTATCTTACCAGCGGACTCATTTTCTGAAGACGCTTCTTTAGAAAATTCTACTTTAACAGCTCCGACTTCTTTCCCGAAAGATAATAATTGAGGAGTAATAATGTCCATAAAATCCTGGGGGGCTTCTATAAATAGTTCTATCGTGTCCTGAGGTTTCAAGCCTGTCTTCTTCCTTAGGTCCTGAGCCAATCTGGTTAAGTCTCTCATCATGCCTTCTGCTTTAAGCTCCGGAGTAAGGTTAAGATCTAACTCGGCTTCCTCCGAAACAGAGTCATTAAATAAAACTTGTTTCACATTAGCTTCGTCTTTAAGCATCTCTAAAAGTTCGTTCTTACCCTTAAGCGAGGGTTCACTTGATTTAACAGTTAGAGACGCTAACGGCTGGCGAACTTTTATTCCGGCTTTTTCTCTGAGCCTTAAAGCTTTGGAAGCCAGCTCGCGAATAGAGGCCATATCGCTTATGGCAGTCTGGTTGTAAGCAGCATATTCCGGCCAAGTTTCCAGATGAACACTTTCCAGCCCGCCATCGGCTCCCGCATAAACTGCTTCGGCGGTGAACGGCATTATGGGGGCAATAAGTTTAGCGATAGTAAGAAGCGCTTCTTTCTGAACAGCCAGGGCAAACTGTTTATCAACTTCGGCCCCTCCCTTAACCCTCTCCCTGCTCCGTCTCACGTACCAGGTAGAGTAATCGTCTATCAGGGCTCTTATATTTCTACAGACTATAGGCAAATTGAAAGCATCAAAATCTTTGGTTATCTCCTCTACTGTCTGATTTATTCTCGCCATTATCCATAAGTCCAGCGGGTGCCTGCTGTCAGACGCCTTAGTTGTTCCGTTAAAATCTGCCTTATACAATTCATAAAACTTAAGGCAATTTCTTAACATATTGATAACTCTGTTTTGCGCTTCTCTGACATCTTCGTCCTTGAAGGCCAGATCTTCCGCCTGCATCACTACGCTGTTCATTAAGTGAAATCTGAGAGGGTCGGCGCCGAGCTTTTCCATCATCTCCAACGGGTCGGTGTAATTGCCTTTGGACTTACTCATCTTGCTGCCATCGGCCGCCAGAATTGTGCCGGTGGAAACAACATTCTTGAAAGCCAAGCGGTCAAAAAGCGCCACCCCCATAGCGTGCATGTAATAAAACCAAGTTCTCGTCTGGGCAATATATTCCGCTATAAAATCTCCGGGAGCCCTTTTCTCGAATTCTTCTTTGTTCTCAAAAGGATAATGGTATTCGGCAAAAGGCATGGCGCCCGACTCTACCCAGCAATCCACGACTTCGGGAATTCTCTCATATTCTTTGCCGTCTTCTCCGAGCAAGACTATTCCATCGGCGTAAGGACGGTGTAAATCCAGCTCAAAATCTTTATTGCGCGGCATCTTCTTCCATTCAACTTCCCTTACTTCACCGGTTTTAAGATATTCAGTTCCGCGAATACCCAAAATTTCTTCTTTAGAAAGCCCCCTGGCAACGCCCAGCAACATCCAAAAAGGATGCCCGTGAGAAATAATTAAAATATTCTTGCCTTGGTAACTTTCTTCAAGATACTCAATGAATTCTCCCATTCTCTTTCTCATTTGGGAAAATGTTTCTCCGCCATCGGGAGCATGGTCGAATGAATAAAGAGCATCCGGGAATTGTTTCTCGTACTCTTTAGTCTCTTGGCCATCAAACGGGCCGGTGTTCAACTCACTAAGCCTTTCGTCAACTATTATCTTATCGGACGGAATACCCGAGACGCCAGACACTATATCTACGGTTTCCCTACTTCTCACAAACGGAGAGATGAAAGCCAAGTCTATCTTAGATTCTTTAATAAAGGGTATGGAACTTTCTACCTCTTTTTTCCCTTTGTCGGTCAGGTGGCTGGAGGCGGTAGCAACGGTGCTTTGAGTTTTACTCACATTATGATCGGCTTCTCCGTGCCTCATAAAGAAGTACCTATTACCGGATTTCTTAGCCTTCTTATTCATCTCTTCTAAGGAACCAATGAGCATAACTCCCTTGCCTCCCTTTTCTTTCCAGATAGGCAGCGGAGATGCCCAGAAACGGTTTCGGGAGATGGTCCAGTCGGGAGCGTTATCCACTATGTGTTGGAACCTGCCGTGCTTCAAATGGTCCGGTACCCAATTAACTTTTTCGTTTTCTTCCAGCATCCTGCCCTTAACCTTCTGAATGTTGATAAACCAAGACGAAACGGCATTGTAAATTAAAGGTGTACCGCAGCGGTAGCAATGCGGATAAGAGTGGGTATTGTTTTTCTTTTCAAACATCAGGCCGCGGCTTTCCAGATCTTTCTTAATATCTTTCTCGGCCGCTTTGATATATTTGCCCCGCACCAATTCCGGAGCTTGTTCGTTGTAATTCCCGCTCGCGTCCAACATCTGAACCATCGGCAAACCCTCTCTCTGGCCTAAAGCGAAGTCGTCTTCGCCATACATCACCGCCGTGTGAACTATGCCTGTTCCTTCTTCCGTGGAAACAAAATCCGCTGTAAGCACCACATATTTTTTCCCTTGATGGGCAGCCACGAGAGGCACATCAAATAAAGGTTCGTACTCCACGCCGACTAAAGTAGAACCTTTGATTTCGGAGACTATATTTACTCCCTCGGGAAGCCTTTCTTTGGCTGTAATGAAATTTTCTCCAGCTTTCTCACTGACCACATAAGTAATATTCTCTCCAACTGCCAAGGCCACGTTGCCAGGCAAAGTCCAGGGGGTAGTAGTCCAGGCCAATATATATGTGTTTTCCGGTAAACCGTGAGCAGCAGGATTAGTAACTCTGAATTTCACAGTAACCGCTTCTTCGGTAACGTCCTGGTAGGTGTTATCCATCGCAATCTCGGCCTTAGCTAAAGGCGTTTCACAGTGAGGACAGTACATCAGAACTTTTCTGCCTTCGTAGAGCAGTTCTTTTTCATAAAGATTCTTTAGGGCCCACCAGACAGACTCTATATAGGTGTTGTCCATCGTTTTATAGGAATCCTTGAAATCAACCCAGCGTCCCACCCGGTCCACATACTTTTCCCAGTCATCAACATATTGCAGAACCATTGAACGGGCTGTCTCGTTAAAGGTATCTATACCAACAGAAAGAATATCCTTCTTTGTCTTTAAATTAAGCTGTTTCTCCACCAAACTTTCTATGGGCAAGCCGTGGCAATCCCAACCCCAGCGGCGGCGCACCCGGTAGCCACGCATAGTCTTATATCTCGGCACCACATCTTTAATAATGGAACTCAAAAGGCTTCCAGTGTGAGGCAATCCCGTGGCAAAAGGAGGGCCGTCGTAAAAAACAAACTCGCCTTTGGGCGAATCCTTACTCAAAGATTTTTCAAAAACCTTATTCTCTTTCCAGAAATTAAGGACTTTATGCTCTATTTCGGGGAGACTCGCTCCTTCAAAGTCTTTTTTCATACTAATTTTATTTGTGAGTTTAAATCCTCACATTCTCTCCAAGGTTTGGATACCCAGTAAGTTTAAACCGTTCTTCAGGGTCTCGGCAACGGCTTTAACGAGCGCGAGCCTCGCGTTTTTGATTTCCGTACCGGACTTTAAGACCGGGTTGGTTTCGTAATAGTGATTAATCTCCTGAGCCAGT
>DASRUQ010000036.1:0-9396 GCA_035655355.1 Minisyncoccota bacterium | reverse complement strand
TAAAAACTAATTTTAATAAGGCAATTCCCTGTCACCGTGTAATCAGGAGCGATGGGCAGATGGGAGGCTATAACAGGGGAGGCATTGAAGCTAAACAGATTATCCTGAAAAAGGAGGGAGCTATTCACTAAGCCTTAGTTAATAAATAGAGTAACCGCTCCAACGGGCGCAACAAACCCAGGCACCTGTTCTGGTTTAAGGTAGATGAAATTTTTAGCTTTTTGTTCTTCGGGTTTCCAGGTGTCGGTTAGAAACATAAAAGTTTGAGCGGCGGTTGGGAAACCTCGGACATCAGTGCCGCCAGCTGTTACTATAATTATTTTAGGCGTGCTTAAGGGAAGCTTATTCGCTTCATTCGCCATATCCGCATAATTTTGGGCAAACGCTCCCGGGACATTAGGGTTTTGCCCCCAAATAATGAAATAACTCACGTAAGCTTCTACTACCAAGAATATAGCCACCAATATCACTCCCAAGTCTGTGGTTTTTATAGAGATGTGCTTGACGAGGTATTCGTAGAATCCAGCTAAGCCTATAGCTCCAAAGAGAATGACGGGAGGAATCATAATAATAGCTCTCAGGGCATGAGGGATGCCTTCGTTAGAAATGACTACCGGCAAAAAGCCGCACAAAAAAGCTGAAAAGATTATAAGAGGTTCTGCTTTAGGACGATGCCTGGAAAATAAGGAGGAGATTGAGATAGCAAAGCCCAGCAGGAACATCAGGCCTACTATGGGGTAGAGTTGAGGGGCTCCAGAAATATTGTGTCTCCAGTTGCCGTCTCCCTGCAGGTTAAACATAGTGAGAGTTTTCAAGACATTCTCACTCAGGTCTTGAAGAGGTGTTTGGGAGATGAAGACAGATACTTGAGTAGTCCGGCCTAAAAAATCTGCCGGGTTTTGGAGGAAGTAAAGTCCGAGCGGGGCAAAAACTATAATAGAACAGGCGATGTAAATAAAAGCACGGGTAAAGAATTGTTTTAGCCGAGCTTCCAGCCAAGCCCGGCGCATATAAATAATCAGGATGACCCCCATAAGAAGCGGAGTGGTCCGGTAGGAGATGTAAGAATAAATACCAAGGCCGTAGATGGCGCCTCCAGCGAATGACCAGATTAGCCGGGAGTTTTCCTTTAAGGCCTTGAGCATAAAGTAAACCGACCAAGTCAGAAAAAAAGGCGCCATGATGGCCCGGAAGCCTATGCGGGAGAAATTAATATGCCAGAAAGTGACAGCGAGGAGAAAGGCGGCGGCTAAGGCTATGAATTCATTTTTATCCAAGCCGAACATTTTTTGTGACCTGCCATTAGAGTTAGAGAAGAAAGCGTCTCCCAGTTTCATTTCCCGGGTCATAAAGTAAATACCAAGGACTGTCAGAATACCGAAGATAGCGCTGGGTAAGCGAAGAGCCCAAGGCTTATTGCCTAAAGCGGCGATAAACCCCGCCTGGATATTCATAAATAAACCTTCACGTCCGTTATTTTCCGGATAAAAAACTTTGAAGTTACCGGTACTGATAGCTTCCAGAGCATTGTTGCCATTCATAGCCTCATCGGGATAAAGACCGGGAGGAGTGGCGGTTAGATTGGAAAGTCTGAGCGCGGCAGCTATAATTAAAACAAGTACAAGAAAATAATACTCCCTCTTCATATATAAACATTCTACAATGCAATCATATCTTACTCCACCCACAATTTCTTTTATCGCTATTTCTATTTTAGGGATGATCATGGCGATGCCTATCACGAGCGCCATACGGCATTATTTCTTTATTAGAAGAAGATTTACTTTAATGGAAATACCCATGTCTTATTTTTCCGAGGAAGAGGGTAAACTCCTGGATCTTTTCAGAGTATTACCTACTCCTTTTGTCTTTGAAATGGCCGTGCATCAGTTAGGTAAAGAAGCTCATTGTTATGTAGGTGTGCCCGAAAGAATGACTGAAGAGTTCCACGACTTAACGGGCGCTAAAAAAGCCAATGAATTTCATGTCTATAAATCCGGTGGGTCGCACCTGGGCTTCTATCTCAAGGGGGAGCTTAATAAGTTCAATCCTAACGAGGTGGATTTTTCTAAGGTGAGCGAGATAGGAGAAGGAGCCTTACTGCAGTTTCTGGTGACTGGAGGCGGTTGGGCTAAGAAATGGGCCAATATGCGAGTCCTAATCTCCGCCCCGACTCCTTACCAGGCCCAGGAAGTAGCCGATACGCTAAATCCTTCGCTGAAGTCGCTAAAAGCGTCGCCTGTAGGCAGGGGCATGAGAGAATTTGTTCACCGGCTGACTTTTAGGGAATTTGACGCGAGAGAAGCTGTAGTTTGGAGAAAACTCTAAATTACAGGCAGTTCCGTCAGAAGCCGTGTGTGTTTATTCGCCCCGTTAGAGATAAATCTCTAACAGGGCGGGTCGGCAGATATCTTTGATATCTTACTTCTAACGGGGTAGAATAAGTCCGGGCGGTAGGACGAGCACTCACTTAACAACAAATTATGGAGGTCACCACTACCGCCCTTTTAATAAATGGATTTTGAAACTGGCGTTAAGCTCAAAAATTTAGGAAGTTTCAAAATCGGAGGAGAAGCCAGATTCTTCAAAAGAGCAATAACTTTGGAGAATCTTATTAATACCGTGGAAGACGCCAAGAAAAGGCGTCTTCCTTTTTTTATTTTAGGAGGAGGCACGAATATTCTCTTCAGCGATGCCGGTTATGAAGGCTTGGTTTTGAAGCCGGATTTTATAAATCTGAGTGTGGTAGGTAATAAGATTACCGCCGGCGCGGGAGTGAGTATGGCCGACCTTGTTAATTTATCAATAGAAAATAATCTTTCCGGATTGGAATGGGCTGGAGGTTTGCCGGGAACTTTTGGCGGAGCTCTGCGCGGGAACGCCGGAGCTTTTGGAGGAGAATTAAAAGATTCAGTGGAAAGAGTCTTAAGTTTTAACACTCAAAAGATGAAATTAACCGAAAGGCGCCGCGAGGAATGTGATTTCGGTTACCGGATAAGTGTCTTTAAGCGAGACGGCAACGAAATCATTGTGGAAGCAACCCTAGCGCTGACTCCCGGGTCGGGCAGCGAAATAAAAGAACAGGTGGAAAGTAAGATTAGCTATAGAAAGCAGAAACACCCCCTGGATCACTTTAATATCGGCAGTGTCTTTAAGAACGTAGCTCTAGCCAACTATCCTCACTTGGGGCATTCTGATTTCAAAGCCCCTATCAAGCAAGACCCTTTCCCGGTAGTGCCGACAGCTTATTTACTATCGGAAGCAAAATTGCGGGGAGTCGCTTGCGGCGGAGCGATGATATCTCCCCAGCATCCTAATTTTATCGTAAATGTTTTGGATGCCAGCGCGGCAGACGTTAAGAATCTTATTGAACTCGCTAAATCCGAGGTTAAAGAAAAGTTTGGCGTGGAGTTGGAAGAGGAGATTTTAATTTTTTAACGAAAAAAAGTTATCCACAGTGTTTTTAAAATTCAATTTGTTCTATACTACTAATGTAGTTTGAAAATAAAATTGGTTTGAAAGTCGACAGACCAAAACCAAATATCATAAAAACAATGGCCAAGAAAAAAGCTAAGAAAGCTAAGAAGACCACCAAGAAGGCTTCTAAGAAAAAAGCTAAGAAGACTTCCAAGAGAAAGAGATAAGCTCATGCCTGCGCAGGCAGGCTTTCTCGAAAAAGCGCAAAGTCCCCACGGAGCAATCCGGCGGGGACTTTGCTTTTGGGGCTTGGGGTTAATATAATGGTAGATATGAAAGTTATTATTAAAGCCACCGACATAGATTTAACCCCAGCCTTAAAAGCCTATATAGAAGAGAAGTTTAATGATTTAGACAGGCCGTTAGGGAGCCTCCGGCATGACTCTATACAAGCTAGAGTGGAGGTAGGCAGGTCAACGAGGCACCACATACATGGAGATGTCTTCCACGTTGACGCTAATCTGGACTTGCCCCATGAAGTGCTTCGGGCCGAAGAAGATACAGATGATGCTTACGCCGCTATAGATGCCGTTAAGGATAAGCTCAAGCGTGAGATTGAGAAGTATAAAGAAAAACATATTTAATAAATAAATGTTCCCTGAGTTTTTAAAGAACCTATTCGGTTCTTATAGTAGTCCTCGCCCTCCGCAGATTGATGAAATAAACGCCTTAGAGGCTGGGATTAAGGAACTGCCCGATGACGAACTTAAAAAGGAAAGTTTGGCCATCAAAGAATATATTACGAAAGATGGAGAGTTGGATAAGTACCTTCCTAAAGCTTTCGCTTTAGTCCGGGAAGCGGCGAGGCGAACACTCGGACAGAGGCATTACGATGTCCAGTTATGGGGAGGCATAGTTCTACACCGCGGTGAGATAGCGGAGATGTCTACCGGTGAAGGGAAAACACTTTCTTCTACCGCCCCGATTTATCTTAATGCTCTTACCGGTAAGGGGGTCCATATTATTACAGTTAATGAGTATCTGGCTAAAAGAGATGCCGTTTGGATGGGTCAGGTTTATGATTTTTTAGGTCTCAAAGTAGCCTGCTTGGTTCACGAAGGGGCTTTCCTTTATGATCCAGCCTTCAAGATTCCCCAGGATGGAGAAGCTCTAATAGACAAAGAAAGGGATACTACCGGAAGTTTCTTGGTACAGACCGATTTCCTGAGGCCCATTACGAGGCGCGAAGCCTATACGGCCGATATAACTTATGGGACTAACCACGAATTCGGTTTTGATTATTTAAGAGACAATCTAGCTCAGGACATAACCGGGCAAGTCCAAAGAGGTTTAAACTACGCCATCATAGACGAAGTAGACTCTATTTTAATAGACGAAGCCCGCACGCCTCTTATCATTTCCATGGCGGACAGGGAATCGTCTGAGTTTTATAAAACTTTTACGAGAGCGGCCGGCAGGCTTCAGGAAGGAGAGGATTATGTGACTGACGAGAAATTAAAGTCGGTAAGCATAACTGATGAAGGTATCAATAAAGTTGAGATGCTTATTGGCGTTAAAAATATCTACAGCATGGAGAACTTGCGCTTAGTCCACTATCTGGAGGCGTGTCTTAAAGCTAAGGCGCTTTTCTTGCGTGACAGGGATTATGTGGTGAGAGACGGAGAAGTCGTTATTGTAGACCAGTTTACAGGAAGATTAATGGTAGGCAGGCGTTGGTCAGTTGGGATACATCAAGCCGTGGAAGCCAAAGAAGGAGTTAAGATTCAGGACGAGACTAAGACTCTGGCTCAAATTACTATTCAGAATTATTTTCGTCTTTATAAAAAGATTTCCGGTATGACGGGGACTGCCCAGACTTCAGCTGAAGAGTTCCACAAAGTTTATGGTTTAGAAGTAGTTACTGTTCCGACTAACAGGCCTAATGTCAGGAAAGATGTGTCGGATGGCATTTATAAGGATTTGGATGCTAAATATAAAGCTATAGCTCGTGAAGTTAAGAAAAAGAATGAGTCGGGTCAGCCGGTCTTAATAGGTACTGTTTCTATAGAGAAAAACGAAATTCTTTCCAATTATCTTAAAGCTGAGGGCGTGTCCCACGAAGTGCTTAATGCTAAAAACCACGAGAGAGAAGGTCAGATTATCGCCCAAGCGGGCAGGGAGGGAGCCGTGACTGTTGCTACTAACATGGCTGGCCGTGGCGTGGACATCATCTTGGGTGGTAATCCGCCGGTTCCGGAACAAGCGGAGAAAGTAAAAAACGCCGGCGGACTTCATGTTATCGGCACAGAACGTCATGAAGCGAGACGTATAGACAACCAGCTCCGAGGTCGCAGCGGACGTCAGGGAGATCCTGGTTCTTCTCAATTCTTTTTGTCTTTGGAGGATGATCTCTTGAGGATCTTTGGCGGAGACAGGATTAAGAACATGATGGAGAGATTTGATTTACCCGCCGATGTGCCGATAGAAAATAAGTTGGTTTCCCGTTCTGTCTCTCAAGCACAGGGTAAGATTGAAGGTTTCAATTTTGATATGCGTAAACATTTATTGGATTACGACGATATCTTGAATAAACAGCGCTTAAATTTTTACGCCAAACGGCAGAGAGTTTTGAATGCCATAGATAAAGACGATCTAATTTCATTCTTGGGGGAGGTGATGCTGAATTATTTGGATAAGATAGCCAAGTCAGAGTTGTCTCACGAAGAAATGGAGAAAGCTTTGAAAGAAGGGGGGCTCGCGGCGAAGAGCCTAGAAGAGGCTAGGGAAGAGATTGGTAAGAGGCTGCGTAGCCACGAAAATTTGAATGCCGTGAGAATTCAGGCCTTGAGTGTCTTGGATTTCTTCTGGATGAATCACTTAGAAGACATTGAGGCTCTGGTAGAGTCTGTCAGGCTCCGGGCTTATGGACAGAAGGACCCGCTGGTTGAATACCGCAGGGAAGGCAGGATTCTCTTCGATACTATGAACGCGACTTTTGAATCGTGGGCCTTTATAAATGTTTTTAAGCTGGAGAAGTTGCCTCAAGTGGAGACATCTACACGGGCAATTCAGCCCCAAAAAGTTGAGTTTAAAGACGTGGGACGCAATGACGCCTGTCCTTGCGGGAGTGGCAAAAAATATAAGAAATGTCACGGTAAATAGTTAAAGTAGTAATTTAAAATTAAAATACCACCCTAATTATAGAGTGGTATTTTTGTGCCCTTAGGCACTGTAATTGATAATTATGCGATAGCGACGCCTGCCCTTCGAAGATCCTTCAGGCATTGCTCCGTTTTACGGGAGTACTTGCCGGCTTTGGTGCTTAAGCGCTGCATCTGTCTCGCGGCGAAGTAAGCAATCCGAGGATTGTACTCCTTGTCGAAGATGTAGAGCTCAAGGGCCTGCCTGTAGAGAGTTAAATACGTGCCGAAATCGGCATGATTATCCTTCGACAGTTTGGCATAAGCCAGGCCAACGAGCTGCTTGCGCAGGTTACGTTGGGCGGGGAAGAACTTAAGGTGCGCTGACACCTCGAGGATCTCATGAGCCGAAGCTATGAAACCTCCGCTAATAATGCTCCTTGCACGCTCCAGAAGATTGTGCAAAGTAAGACATTTCTTGAACATAATAATCGAAGCTTCTCGTTACTATCCGAGACGCTTTAAATTAAACTATTAATGAACGATTAACCCGGTGAATTTTCGACTTATTCAGAGGGATTTGGCAATGTTACCATAATTAGGCCTTAGTGTCAACTTAATGACTGCGAAAACTAAAAACTCGCAAGCGTGGGCCTGCGAGTTTCGTGAAGCGCGGTTAGGCTACTTCTTAGCCGTGTTAAGAATCTCTCTTACGCGGCTATCTTCTTCCGATAGACCACTTAGCCCGTTGGGGTCAACGAGTTGCAGTGTCATGCCTTGGAGAACCCGGTAGTCGTGGATCTGGCGCTTTCTACGGCGTCCGATGGACTTCTCAAAAATATGAGCGCCTAGCCACATGAGCCGGCGACCCAGACCTTTGCAGAACCCCTCATTAAAGAGGAGATGTCCGGTCTTACCCGAGAATGGGATGTCCTTCATCTTAGAGATGAGGAGCATCTGTATTTTGTCTCTGTCTGTCGTCGGAAGATTCAAAGAATCTTTCCAGACTGCGAGCCAGAGACTGACGTCCTTGACCTTACGGCTACTGAGGCTCTGAATGGTCCGCTCAGACCTAATGACAATGCATTTGGTCTGTCGGCATACAAAGCGATCAGTGCGACTCATAGCGCGAACGGGAGACGGTCTCTTGGTTTTTGTCATACGATTTACGTTAATTAGCTTATTAAAGAACCTAATAGCCTACGACTGCGGACCCCATACGGATGTCCGTTTCTTACGTCTTGACCCTTGGGGGAGAACCCAAGTTTTTGAAATATACCACATAATTCGTCATTTGTCAAAGCGAATAAATGAGATTCAGCTTATGATGAATTGAAAAGAGAGCCTGTTAGAGCTCTCTTTTACGTCACACGCGGCTTGGCGCGGGAATTAAGTGGGTAAACCCAGTGAGGGTTAACCGATGCCAGGCATATTATTAAGCCTGTCTTCGACTTCCGAGAGAAGGCTTCGAAAGCCATTTCTCAGATACACAGCTTTTCTCCCATATCCTTGGTACTGCCTTATAGAGGCATCGTGGTACATCTTACCGAGATAATCCGAGTCAAAGTGACTTATGGAAGTCTTTTCAAACTCTTCGATGACCACGTGGATCATCGGCCATTTGTATTTGACGGGAAATCTGGAATTATTACTCACGATATTAAGGATAAGTTGGCTCCAGAGAAGAGGATTCTTGCGAAAAACTATCTCGTTGTGAATCGTCTGCCGAAGCTCAAACCACCTGCTGCGGATGGCTTTCTGCGATGTAGCCATACAATGTGGCAATTAATCTTTTGGACTAACTGCGATTAATTATTAAATAACCATCATCCTTATTCAGGATATTTAGACTATACAACAAAAAAGGCGAAATGTCAAAGGAAGAATCATGGTTGACAATATGGCTATTTCATTGTATTAATGGGGTTCAGGTCGCACATTAACAGCTTAATTTAATTCCCGTCCGAATATATAAGGATAGGAACAGTAATATGGAGCATTCACTGAAGAAGTGGCAGCTAAATTCCAAGATTAATAGTGAACGTATGTCGGGTTTCGGGAAGCCAATGTTATGGATTAACCTTCTAAAAGAGATTTTCCGTGACAATTTCTTGCCCGAGCGGGACAAGGTAGAAGTCGCAATCTTCGTCGTTTCTTCGTTCTGCGGAGAGAAGTCGTTGGAGCTTCGGGAGTCGTATCTTCTCAAGCTCGGTAAGTTCGCGGCTCGTAGCGCCCGCGCCTGTTACCGTCAGGATGATTATGCCTACCGTGCCTTTGAGGCTTTAGCTAACGCCGCCGCCATCCAGCTTTTTAAGAAGATGACGACGGACAGGCAAATGACCTGCGAAGTTTTGGCTAGTCCAATGCCGGAGTTTACTCGTAGTCTACGGAGACGGATGGGCGCCACTTGGCCACCTTTACCGGTCGACGTGCCCTAAAACAAAAGCGGAGCTTGTATAGGCTCCGCTTTTTAGTTGCCGGCGATATGAAATTGTAGGCTTTCGTTATGTTTCTAATATATAATTTAAACGCATGAAACCACGATCTAGAAAAAATATTCATCCGGTTCTTTCCGACGTGAAGCATCTTAGAGATGTAAAAGTAAGGGAGTTTTTAAAAAATGAAGAAGTGAAGTCATTCGCTCCGGAGCATGGAATTATTGGCAAAGAGTTTATTGTCCAAGAAAGTAAACTGCGTTTTCTTAAAAAGTCACTATTATGGTCAACATTGGGCTTGTTTTTAATTGGCATCTTTTTTGGCTGGTATCTTTGGGATTTGAAAGATAGGTCGCTAGTGGCCGCTTACGCTATCTACGACAATCTTAGATCTGCCGGTGCGC